>CAIVVG010000044.1 GCA_903909295.1 uncultured Chlamydiae bacterium | reverse complement strand
GGTCATTGAACGGAGTTGCGTTGAGTAACCAAACATCTCGCTAAGAGGTACTTGAGAGGAGACGATTACCGATCCCTTGAAGGAATCTTGGCCGAGAATTTGGCCTCGTCTGCGGTTCAAGTCGCCAATCACATCGCCCATGCTCGCTTCGGGTGTGGTGACGTCCACTTTCATGATCGGTTCGAGGAGGATCGGCTTCGATTTGCGAGCCGCATCTTTCACCGCCATGGAGGCGCAAATCTTAAACGCCATCTCATTGGAGTCCACTTCGTGGTACGATCCATAGGTGATCGCCACTTTTACATCGACGAGTGGGTAGCCAGCGAGAACGCCTGTTGCAAGACCTTCCTCAATCCCCTTGATACACGGAGTGATGTACTCTTTTGGAATGACCCCGCCAACAATCTTGCTGACGACTTCATTGCCTTTGCCTGCTTCATTGGGTTCGATCTCGACACAAACGTGTGCGTATTGACCGCGACCACCAGACTGCTTGATGTACTTGGTTTCACTTGCGCCGGGGATGGTGATGGTTTCTTTGTAAGATACCTCTGGCTTACCGACGTTTGCCTCAACGGCAAATTCGCGGAACATCCGGTCGCGGAGAATTTCGAGGTGGAGCTCTCCCATTCCCATGATGATGGTTTGTCCCGTTTCTTCGTTCGTCTGAACGCGGAATGTGGGGTCTTCTTCAGAGAGGGCAGAGAGGGCCATTGCCAGTTTTTCTCGGTCGGCTTTCGATTTGGGTTCGATCGCCATCGAGATAACGGGTGCGGGGAAGTTCATCTTCTCCAAGAGGAGAGGAGCGTCTTCCAGGCAGAGAGTATCTCCAGTGCTGGTGTATTTTAGACCGATGCAAGCCGCGATATCTCCTGTGAAGAACTCATCTTTGTCCTTCCTTTGGTTCGCGTGCATTTCGAGGAGGCGAGAGACGCGCTCCCGTTTGTCTTTGGTCGTATTGAGCAGAGCAGTCCCTTTTGCCAGGTGGCCGCTGTAAATCCGGATAAAGGTCAATTTGCCGACATATGGGTCTGTCATGATCTTGAAGGCCAGCGCAGAGAGGGGGCTGTCATCAGACGGAGTCAGTTCCAAAAGCTCATCGGAATCGACTTTGTGTCCTTTGATCATGCCGCGGTCGATCGGAGAGGGCATCCAGGCGACAATCGCGTCGAGGATTTGCTGAACCCCTTTGTTTTTAAAGGCGGTTCCGCAGAGAACAGGGTTGATTTTATTGGCGATGACGGCTTTGCGCAGGACTGCGTGGATTTCGGCTTCTGTGATCGAGTCTGGATTCTCCAGCACTTTCGTCATGAATTTTTCATTCTTGTCGTCGATCGTAGCGAGTTCCTCGAGGAGCTCCATTCGCATTTTCTTGCACTGAGCGAGAAGGTCTGCGGGGATAGGCTCAACATCGTATTTGGCTCCCATTGTTTCATCGTGGAAGAGGTAGGCTTTCATGGCGATGAGGTCGACCATTCCCTTGAATCCAGATTCTGCGCCAATGGGGCAGTGGACGGGGAATGCATTCGCATACAGCTTCTCTTTCATCGACTCTACAGCCTTGAAAAAGTCAGCGCCGGTTCGGTCCATCTTATTGACGAACACAACCCGTGGCACTCCATAGCGTTCCGCTTGGCGCCAGACGGTTTCTGACTGAGGTTGAACACCGGCAACGGCGCAAAAGACGGCGACAGCGCCATCGAGCACGCGGAGTGAGCGCTCCACTTCAATGGTGAAGTCTACGTGACCCGGGGTATCGATGATGTTGATCTTGCAGCCATGCCAGTAGACGGTCGTCGCAGCAGAAGTGATCGTGATGCCACGTTCTCTTTCCTGCTCCATGAAGTCCATGGTAGCGGCTCCCTCATGCACTTCGCCAATGCGGTGCACGCGGCCTGAATAGTACAAAATCCGTTCGGTCGTAGTCGTCTTACCCGCATCGATGTGGGCCATGATTCCCACATTGCGGACATTCTTCAATTCGTCAGTGTCTGGCCTTTTGCCCATTCAAATCCCTACCATTTGTAACTAGCGAAGGCTTTGTTTGCTTCCGCCATACGGTGCGTGTCGTCTTTCTTCTTGATCGTCGTGCCTTGATTGTTGTAGCAATCGGCGAGTTCAGAAGAGAGTGCATCAGCCATAGCGCGACCCGGTTTGGATCGGGAATGGGTAATGATCCACTGCATCGCCATCGCGGCTCTACGGTCGCCCGGGATCTCGACGGGAACTTGGTAGTTCGCGCCGCCGATACGGCGAGTTTTGACCTCTAGAGAGGGCTTGGCGTTTTCGAGAGCCTGTTCAAAGGCTGCAAGAGGAGTTTCAGTTTTGATTTTTGCAGCAAATTGCTCAAGCGCAGTGTATACGATCTTGCGAGCCGTTGATTTTTTGCCGCCGATCATCACTTTGTTGATGAATTTAGCGAGGATTACGCTCGAGTAAATAGGATCTGGAGCGGTTTGCCGTTTGACGGCGCGTCTTCTTCTTGACATCGATTTTTCCTTCCGTTCTTCACCCGGCCGCTGGTCTTAAGCGGCCTGCCCTGGACGGCGACGAGGATTTATCTCCTCATCCGGTCCTGAGCAAGGAGGTTGATTTAGAGCAACTTCCTGGTATTACTTCGCTTTTTTAGCGCCGTATTTTGAGCGCGATTTCTTTCTGTCTTTGACCGCTGCGCAGTCGAGCGCTCCGCGGACAATGTGGTAACGAACGCCGGGAAGGTCTTTGACCCTGCCGCCGCGAACCAGTACGATACTGTGTTCCTGTAGGTTATGCCCTTCGCCGGGGATGTAAGCGATGATCTCCTGACCATTAGAAAGACGGACCCAAGCTACCTTTCTCAAGGCTGAGTTAGGTTTTTTAGGGGTCTTTGTCTTGACCTGGAGGCATACGCCACGGCGCTGAGGGCACTGCTGTAGGGCGGGAGACTTACGGCGTTGTACCTTGTCTGTCCGTCCTTTCCTGACGAGTTGGTTGAATGTCGGCATGCGTGCCAATCTCCATACATAGTTAAACAATAGTCACACATTCTATCCGATGATCTATTTTGGCGCTAGAGGAAAAAAAGTCCCTCTGGCGAATGCCTCTTAATCATTTTGTAAGGTGTTTATTTACTTTGTTATACAGTTAGTTAGTATTGTAATATTGACAAAGTATATTATTTAATTATAGTATCTAGTCCGAGAGGGCGGAGTTTAGACGAAGCTAACGACGCTAAGTTTGGTTGTATATAGATTTCGGCTCTATTACTCCTTCCCTCTCAACTTTTTTCAAATCACAAGGCCCAACACTATGAAAAAGAAACTCTGTTGTTTCCTCTCCTTCTTTCTCCTCTGTTTGGGGCCCGTGTTTGCCCTTCCCGTTCAGATGCGCACCTCCGATATTCCCCGCGTCATGGAGCGGTTTTTTGCGTTTCACATCGAGACCCACGACTATAGCCCGGCTCTCCTCCGCAGATCGTTCAAGCTCTACCTCGAACAGTTTGATGCAGATAAGTCATATCTCTTAGAGTCTGAGGCGCTTCCATATATTAACATGAGTGAGGAGAAGCTTTCTCAGGTGGCAGGCCGCCTCCGGATGGGCGATTACAGCGACTTCTTTACCCTCAATCAGGTTCTCCAGAAAGCTACCTTAAGAGCCCAGACCCTCCGTTCTGCGGCCTTGGCCGACCTACTCAAAAACCCGACCGAAGGGTTAGGCGGAGCCTCTCCATCGCGCTTTGCCCGCTCCGAAGCAGAGCTTACTTTGCGCCAAAAAGCCAGAATGTCCCGCTTTTTCGCTTATCATCAGGTGCGCACCAACCTGGACACAGCAGATCGCAGAGCAAAAGTATTTACCCTCTTTGAGAAGAAAGTGCGCCGTTCAGAGAACAATTACCTCTTTTTGACCCTAGACGGGCAAGTTTTGCCCCAAGCCCAGATCCAGCACCTGATGGCTGTCCGGATGATCAAGTGTTTTGCGAAAGGGCTCGATACCCACTCCTCGTTCTTTAGCCCTGAAGAGGCCTATGAGATGCGCCTCAGCCTAGAAAAGCAATTTGACGGCGTCGGCGTCGTCCTTTCCGAGTCGATCGACGGAGTGATGATCGCCGAACTGATCGACGGCAGCCCCGCAGCCCAATCGCAGCAGATCCAAGTGAACGATTACCTCGTCGAAATCGATGGACAGCCAACCGGGCAAAAATCTTTTGAAGAAGTACTCGACATGCTCAAGAAAAAAGATCGAGGCGAACTGATCCTTGGCTTCAAACGAGTTGCGAACAATAAAGAGACCTTCTTTCGCGTTCCCCTTGCCAAACGCCCCATCGTGATGAACGAGCAGAGAATCCAAACCAGCGTGGAACAAGTAGAAGGGGGGATTATCGGCAAAATTTCCCTCCACTCCTTCTATGAGACCAGTGATGGACAGACCAGTGAACGAGACATCAAAGAAGCGATCCGCTCTTTCCACGCCCAAGGAGAACTCAAAGGGCTCGTCTTAGACCTCCGAGAGAATTCCGGAGGTTTCTTGAGCCAAGCGGTCAAAGTCACCGGCCTCTTCGTCTCCAATGGAGTCATGGTGATCTCCAAGTATGGCACAGGCGAAATGCACTACCTCCGGAACGTCGTCGGGAAAAGTTTTTATAGTGGACCCCTCGTGGTCCTCACCTCGAAAATGTCTGCCTCTGCAGCGGAAATCGTAGCCCAAGCCCTCCAAGACTACGGCGTCGCCCTGATCGTAGGTGACAAGAGAACTTTTGGAAAAGGGTCGATCCAGTTCCAGACGGTCACGGATAACCAGGCCGAGTACTTCTTTAAAGTCACTGTAGGTCGTTACTACACCGTCTCTGGGAAAAGCACCCAGATTGAAGGGGTTGTTGCCGATATCGAAGTTCCTACCCCTTACGCCCCCTATAATATTGGCGAACGGTACCTCGAGTACCCCCTCCAACCCGATCGCGTTGAGGCAGCCTATACAGATCCCTTAAGCGACCTCGACGAGAAGACCCAGTACGTCTTCCAGAAGAGATACCTCCCTTACCTCCAGAGAGTGGTCTCTTTTTGGAAGCAAAACCTCCCTGAACTCCGCCAAAAGAGCGCAGCCCGCCTAGCGCAAAACCCCGGATTCCAGCAGTTTTTGAAAAAACAAGAGCAGATCCGCGCCCAAGCCGATCGCTTGCCCCCCAACTCCATTGATGAGCACTTCCAAGGACACGGAGAAGATTTCCAGATGAAGGAAGCTACTTCCATCGTCCGAGATATGATCCATATGGAAGCCCAAGAAGCCCCCCATTCGGTGGTCCTCCAAGCTACCGGTTCGGACGATTAATCTTTCCTCTAGCGAGAAAAAGATCAACTAAGCTATTATGTGTCATTCTGATGTGGCCGGATAGCTCAGTTGGTAGAGCAGAGGACTGAAAATCCTTGTGTCGCTGGTTCGATTCCAGTTCCGGCCAATTCTCTTGCCGGAGAAAAAAGCCGTAGTATAGCCGTAGCGCTATATTTCCTTAAATCACCCAAACTGGGTTGCCAAAAATAGTTTTGACCAATCACTTTGGAGTGTCGATTCCGTTGGATTTACGGCAAAAACAAATCCACTCCTTATTGGAGATGGGAAAACCGATGTCTGAACAAGCGATTACATCCCTTAATATAATCCTTCAAAACCTCCATGATTTTCAGCCTAAAGATGCAATTGAGGCGAGTCTTGTTGCGAAGGCAGCTGCTCTGTTTCAACACGGAATGGCTCGATTATCAAAACTAGCGTCTTCCGAAAATGTCAGAAACTCGGAAGCCCAGGCGAATATAGCTATCAAGCTGCTTCGGTGTCATAACGAAACGATTGAGGCGTTATCTCGCTATCGACGCGGTGGCGAACAGCGGGTTGTTGTGCAGCATATCGCTGATAAGATAGCGGTAGTAAATCACTTTAGTAACACGGAAGGCGGGGGATCTTAAAAAACAAAGGAGCTAGCCCATGTCCGTAGAGTGTGGGGCAAAAGCAAGAACCAATTTCAATAAACCCTGTCGCCAGCCCGCAATGGCCAATGGGCGATGCCGTTTACATGGGGGTAAGAGTACCGGCCCTCGAACAGAGAAAGGACGTAAGCGGATGAAAGAAGCCAATACAAAGCACGGGCTCTATTCAGCAGAGATGATTCAAGCCAGGCGTCATGCTCGCGATCTCATACGAGAGACTAGGGAGATAAATAGAGGGGTCTGATACTGGATCTGATTCAATAACTTGCTCTCTTTCGATCATTAAAATGATCAGCCGCTAAAACCTCAAGATGTCTTGATTTTTCTAAAGTCTCATGATATTCTTGTCGATCATCCATTCAATTTTGAGGAGACTCATGTCAGATCAAAGCATAGCTTCAAAAAAAGCCAAAACCACTGTCTACATGACAGAGGAAGAGGAGATCCTTTTGAATGAACTGTTCATTAAACGACTGAGAGAACGCCGAAAAACCGATAAATCTGCCCTTCTTTGCGAGGGCATCCGTTTACTCTTCGAGAAAGAGATTGGAGTTCTAAATAATGGTTAAACATTCTTTGCCTCAGACCGATAATCAAATCGATACCCTGCCTGAAGGGTACAAAGATATCTTGGCCTCGATCATTTCAAAGATTAAGGACGCTCAGGCAAGAGCCTTAAAAGCCGTTAACCAAGAACTGATAGAAGTTTATAGAGACATAGGAAGGACCATTCACGAAAAGCAAGAACAGCGCGAATGGGGAGATAGCGTTGTAGAGCGTTTGGCGAAAGATCTTCAAAACGGCTTCCCAGGTATCAAGGGATTTTCTTCTCGTAACCTATGGAGAATGAGGGACTTGTACAAGTCTTATCAGGGGAACGAAAAACTGACGACACTGTCGTCAGAAATTAGCTGGTCCCATAACGTTGCCCTCCTCTCGAAATGTAAGGATCTTCTTGAAAAAGAATTTTATATGAAAATGTCCAGAAGGAATGGCTGGACATATCGTGTCTTGATCCATCACATTGAAAACGGCACCTATGAAAAAACAATCATAAGTCAATCGAACTTTGAAAAAAGTCTCCCGACTAATCTTCATCCTGAAGCAAAGCTTGCAGTCAGAGATGACTATGCGCTTGATTTTCTCGAAATTGGAGATGAGCACACAGAGCGCGAATTAGAACGAGCCATCGTAAGGAATATCGAGCTTTTCTTGCGTGAAGTAGGAAGTTCCTATTCATTCATCGGCTCGCAATACCGCTTAGAGATTGAAGGGCAAGAATTTTTCATTGATCTGCTCCTATTTCACCGAAAGTTGAGAGCCTTAGTTGCAATCGAGCTAAAAGTGACTGAATTCATCCCCGAGTACATCGGAAAGATGCAGTTTTATCTATCCGTCCTCGATGACAAGGTTCGCCTTGAAGGAGAAAATCCAGCCATCGGGATTATTCTCTGTAAGAGCAAAACAAGAACAGTCGTAGAGTATGCTCTTAAGGATGCAACCAAGCCGATCAATATTGCGTCGTATCATATGGTCAAAACGCTGCCACAAGAGCTAAAAGACCAGTTGCCTTCCCCGGAGCAAATTGCCCTCCTACTAGACCATATGAGCTGAGAGTAAGATGACTACATTGAAAACAAAGCGCTTAATCCTTCGTCCCTGGTGTGAGCAGGATCTAGAGCCGTTCGCAAAGCTGAATGCAGATCCTAAAGTCATGGAGTATTTCCCTGCTACACTCTCCAAGGCTGAAAGTGATCAGCTGGCAAAGCGCATTAGAACCAAAATGGATGAAAAAGGTTGGGGAATGTGGGCTGTTTCTGTTCCTGGCGTTGCAGAATTTATCGGTTTCATTGGACTCAATAGTGAGGATCAG
>CAIVVG010000043.1 GCA_903909295.1 uncultured Chlamydiae bacterium | reverse complement strand
GTGTCTCTGTGGTTATTTTTTTTTAGCTTTCACAGATTGGAAAAGGGATTGGACGACTGCTCAAATCCGCCACCTCTTCTCCTGTTTTTCAATTCAGAGCGAATCGAAAAAAGGAGGTCCTGGTCAAAGTCTTTTTTCTCCGCCCACTGAAGATATTCGACGGGAATCTCATCAAACTTACGCCCCTTGTGCTTGCCTAGAGGCATCGCTCTCATTTTGATCGGTTTCTGGAGCACTTGCAAAATCTGCTCGGTCGTCTTATAGGGTTTAGAAAGATATTTAAAGACTTCTATATTTGTGATGACATCGCTCATAGCGCGGTGCGCGCCAGTGGGTTCAATATTGAAATGTTCTCGAAGCCGTTGGAGGGAATTGACTGGACTTTCCCCATAGAGACGAGCCATCCGAAGGGTATCGATATGGGCCTGTTCCCGAATGTGGTTCGGCAGTCCAGCCCGTTTTGCTTCAGCGGCGATCAGAGCGATATCAAAATTGATCCCATGCCCCACAATGACGTGCCCTTCAATCATCTTCAATACCTGGAGCAGCACTTCTGCAATCTTAGGCTTGCCTTGCAGCATCTCCTTAGAAATTTTATGGATATCTTGAGAGGCTTCCGGGATATCGCATTCGGGATCGACCAGTGTCTCAAATTGTTGCAAAATACGATCGAAGGTAAAAGTCGCAACGGCCACTTCAATGATCCGATCTTTTTCCGGTTCGAGCCCGGTCGATTCGCAATCGACGCAGACAAATACATCTTCCTGAATGAGGCTCATAAAATTTGTTCAATCCTTTTAGTCAGCAAGACCCTGGGGAAGGGTTCTTTAACGGAAAATCCAAGCACCTCTGCCTGAGTGATTTGTTTGACTTGCTCTACTTTGACATCGCGCTCCGCTTTCTTCAGTTTATCCATCTTGGTCACAATCACACAAAGGGGAATCTTGCGGTGGCGCGCCCACTCGATTAAGGAAAGCTCTTCTTCTGTGATTTCTCGTCTGCTATCGGTCAAGAGGAGCACCAACTTCAAAGAGGTGCTGGTATTCAAGTAGGTATCAATCGCTTTGGACCAGGCGGCGACAGCAGATGGGGGTGCTTTTGCAAAACCGTATCCGGGAAGGTCGACCAATATCCACTCATCTCCAATGGAGTAAAAGTTCAAAAGCTGTGTTTTTCCGGGTGTGGACGATGTTTTAGCGAGCCCCTGCTGACTGAGCAAGTGATTGATCAGGCTCGATTTCCCCACATTGGAGCGCCCTGCGAGGGCAATCTCGGGGAGGGGGTTCCCTCGAGGATCTTTAAGAAGGGGAAACGCATCGAGAGTCGAGAGGAGATAGCGCCCTTTTTTCAACATAGTACCTCTCTTCCTTCTGGGCAGTAAGCGAACCGGATCCAGCGGGTGTTTGGGGGAAGCAATTCTTCAATCCGTTCGGGCCACTCAATGACGCACACGCCCCCTTTTTCAAAATATTCCCCGAATCCCAGCGCTAAAAAATCGGCGCTGCTTTTAAGGCGATAGAGGTCAAAATGGAAAAGGGCGGGGTACACATTCAGAAGGACAAAAGTGGGGCTTGGGACAGGCCCCTCGACCCCGAGTCCCTCGGCGAGACCCTGCACAAAAGTGGTCTTGCCTGCGCCCAACTCCCCGCTGAGGGCCAATACAGTATTCGGGGGAAGCTCCGATGCCATGCGCCGTCCGAGATCGATTAACTCTTCAGCGCAGCGACACTTCACTCCGACTCGACCCACTTTTTCAAGTAGGGCTCAAACTCAGTGTGCTGGGAGAGAGCTTCTACAAACTCGGCAATTCGGTCTTCGGTCAGATGTTTTTCGATAAAGGCCAAGAATTTTTCTTGGATTTGGAACCGATTCTGGTTTTGCACTTCGAGGAGAGTGAGATATTTGATGTGATTTTTCTTAAAATCATCGATCACAGCTGCCTTGGTGTTAAATAATTTACCCGTAATCGCTGACGAGTAAACCACCTTTTTCATCGAAGCCTTCCGCTCACTTGTGTAGTTTTTGATGACCTCGGGGTCTTCCGATACAAAAAATCTCTTTACGGGAAGTCCACCTACCCGCTCTTTATTCTCAGGACAGCTCGCGACCCAGTCGTAAATCGCGTCTTGAGGGTTGGGATGGGTATTGTCGCCGAACACTTTCCCTGTGAAGGGGCAGATGTAGATCTTTTTAGTCTGGTCGTTGACGCTCTGCTGACCGAACTGGATCGTGATTTCCGTCTCTCTCCAGAGTTTTCCTTGGGCTTCTAACTTTTGGGTCAGGTCTTCGAGACTTTGGTAAATCATTTTTTCGCGCGGAAAAAGGACCGGCTGCAAGCGATATTTTTCCTCAATAAAGGCCAAATAAATGGTCACCAAATCGGCATTCCTATTCTTTTTTAGAAATTTCAAGAGCTCAGCTTTGAGCTCAGGGTTGATGGTGAGGGCAGTGGTCATCCCAGATTTCCGCGGTTAAAGGGTTTTACTTTAAGTAGAATAGACTAGTCCCTTGATTTCAGGCAAGGGACCTGTTATATTGACGTCCAATCAATTTCTTTATGGGGGCGCTTTAGGATGTCTACAAAAACTTTGAAATCACCAGATACAGAGCTTTTATCTGCTCTCGTAAAAAACCAATCTCTCCAGATCAAAGAGATCTCCGTTGAGGGGTTTGAACGGGTACTCCACATAGTAGACAAAAAAGCGGGCCTGAACGCGATCATCGCCATCCACAATACCCAGCTCGGACCTGCCCTCGGCGGCACTCGGATCTACCCTTACGCCTCTTTTGAAGATGCGCTCACCGATGCCTGTAGATTGGCAGAGGGGATGACTTATAAATCTTCTGTTTCCGAAGTCGGTTTTGGCGGGGGCAAGAGTGTGATCATTGCAGATCCAAAAAAAGACAAGACCCCTGAACTCCTCAGGGCCTTTGGTGCGGCTGTGGATCTCTTAGGCGGTAGCTACATTTGCGCAGAAGACGCCGGCAGCACGGCAGCAGATATGCACATCGTCCGGCAATCGACCAAGTACGTAGTCGGTCTAGCCCACTCCAAGAGCAGCGGAGACCCGAGCCCATTTACCACTTGGGGGGTCTTGCGCGGCATCCAGTCGGTCGCAAAACGGCTCTACGGCTCTGACTCCCTCGAAGGCAAGAGGATCGCCATCCAGGGACTGGGCAGCGTTGGCGGCCGCCTGGCAGAGCTCCTCTTTTGGCAGGGCGCTCAACTGATCCTCTCCGATATCGACACGGCCAAAACGGAAGCTTTAGCCGCTCGCTACAACGCCAAAGCAGTGCCCCCAAGCGAAATCTTAGGCGTCGAGTGCGATATTTTAGCCCCTTGCGCGATGGGAGCTGTCATCAACGACACAACCTTGCCCAAATTGCGCTGCAAGGCGATTGCAGGCGCGGCCAACAACCAGCTCTTGAGCAACATCCATGCAGACAGACTCAAAGCGATGGGCATTTTGTATGCCCCCGATTTTGTGATCAACGCAGGAGGACTCCTGAACGTCGCCGCTGAGCTGGATGACGACGGCTATAGCCCCACTGGACCGCGCTACAAAATCCATCATCTCTACGACACCCTTTTAGCGATCTACGACATCGCCGAACGAAACGGAGAGTCGACCCATAAAGCAGCGCTCTCCCTTGCTGAATACCGATTGAAATACTCGATCGGCAAACGGACCTTCCCCCCTGTGTTCCACCACAACCCCGAATAGGCAATGGATACTCTCCTCGCGTTCTTTCAAAAGCGGCTGACCCGCGCCATCCACAAAGCGTTTGAGGAGACCTCCGAAGCGGACGTCGCCCCCTGCGGACAAGAGGGTTTTGGCCACTACCAGTGCAACAGTCCGCTCCGCCTGGCGAAGGTGCTCAAACAAAACCCCAGAGCCGTTGCGACAGCCCTGATCGACGCCCTGGAACCGGCCGACCGCGCCGCCTGCGCCCACATTGAAATCGCCGGTCCCGGATTCATCAATTTCACCCTGTCCCCCACCTTCCTATCAGCAGAGCTCCAAAAGCAATTGAACGACCCCCATCTAGGCGCGTCGATCCCAGGAAAAAGGCAAAGGATCATCGTCGAATTTTCCTCCCCCAACGTAGCGAAAGAACTGCACGTCGGACATATCCGCTCTACGATCATTGGAGACTGCTTAGCCCGCCTCTTTGAGTTTTTGGGACAAGACGTCCTCCGCTTAAATCACATCGGCGACTGGGGCACACAGTTCGGGATGCTCATCGCCTACATGGCAGATGAACAAGTGAGCGGCGACGCCGACCTCCACACTCTCATGACCTGGTACAAGGCGGCTAAAAAACGGTTTGATGCCGAGCCCGAATTTAAAAAACGGGCTCAACTCGAAGTAGTCCGCCTCCAATCGGGAGATCCCGAATCTCTGAAGATCTGGAGATCTATTTGCGACATTTCCCGCAGAGGGTTTCAGGAGATCTACAACCTCCTCAATGTCACCATCACAGAGCGGGGAGAGTCCTTTTACAACCCTCAACTCAAAGCGGTGGTCGAAGAACTACAACACAAAAATCTCATCACTGTTTCTGACGGAGCCAAGTGCCTTTTCCTGGATGGATTTGTCAATCGAGAAGGGCAGCCCCTCCCCCTCATGGTCCAAAAATCGGATGGCGGCTACAATTACGACACCACCGACCTCGCGGCGATCCGCCACCGGATCTTGGTCGAAAAAGCCGATCGGATCATCGCCATCACAGATCTCGGCCAACAGCTCCACTTTCACATGATTTTTGCAGCTGCTGAAAAAGCGGGCTGGCTCGATCCTACAAAGGTGCGCGTCGACCATGTCGGGTTTGGCCTTGTCTTAGGCTCCGATGGAAAAAAATTCAAAACCCGCTCCGGCGAGACCGAAAAACTCATCGACCTCCTCACAGAAGCAGTCGACCATGCCCGTGCCATCGTCCTCGAGAAAACTCCCAACGCCCCTCCCCAAGAAGTGGAACACCTCGCCCACGTACTCGGCATTGGCGCCGTAAAATATTCCGACCTCGCCTCGCTCCGCACCAAAGATTACACATTTAGTTATGAAAGAATGCTCCGATTTGAGGGAAATACAGCCGTATTTCTCCTCTACTCTTATGTGCGCATCCAAGGGATCAAACGAAAAGTGGGCGCCGACATCCAGCGCGTCCTCCAAGAGCACACCATCCAACTTCAGCACCCCTCCGAGATCTCCCTCGGCCTCCACCTCCGCCGCTTCCCCGAAATCCTCGAAGCCGTCGCCCGCGACCTTCTCCCCAACCGCCTGACCGACTATCTCTACGAGCTGGCCGAAAAGTTCAATGCCTTCTTCCGCGATTGTAGAGTCGAAGGCTCCCCCGAAGAGGGAAGCCGTTTGGTCCTCTGCGAGCTCACCTCCCGCATCCTCAAACAGGGGCTCGAGATCCTGGGGCTTGAGACGGTAGATCGGATGTGATAAAAGTTTTGCTCTTCTGTCCGGCCTCTTCCCGCACTAGGCGGGGAACCCCAAAGCCGGCCAGGTTGTGCTGCACAAAGCGGAGCCACTCTACTCCCCGCCCCTCTTCCGCCTCAAAATGAGCTGTTCCCTGTACTCGATCCAGCTCGTGGAGATAGTAGGGGAGCACTCCCGCATTCAGCAATGCTTTAGAGAGCTCTAGCAGCACCTCAGGGCTGTCATTGACCCCTTTGAGCAACACAGCCTGGTTGAGAAGTGGAATCCCCAACTGACGCAGCTTTTTGAGAGCTGTCACGACATCTGGATCCAGCTCGCGTGGGTGGTTGCAGTGGATGACGATGAAAACTTGGGGCCGCACGGCGGCTAAGATAGAAAGGAACGAATCGTCGATCCTCTCTGGGATTCCAATGGGAAAACGGGTATGAAAACGGAGGCGGCGGACGTGGGGGATAGAGGAAATCGCGCTGAGCAATCGCTCTAAGGCCTCATCTCCCAAAGAGAGGGGATCTCCCCCGCTGAGAATGACCTCTTCCAACGTCTCGTCGGCTCGAATATAAGCCAGCTCTTGATCGAACCCCTTGTCTGCGGGTTCATAGGAAAAATTTTGGCGAAAACAGTACCGACAGTGCATCGCGCAAGCCCCGGTCACGACCAGGAGCGCCCTTCCCGAATACTTGTGCAAGAGCTTGCCACACTGACGAAAGGCGCTATCTTGGACCGGGTCTGCCACAAACCCCGGCGAGAGGGCCAGCTCGTCTTCTAGAGGGACAAACTGCCGCACAAGGGGACCCTCGAGGGTGTTTTTGGCCATTTTAGCCGCCAGACGGCGGGGAACATTCAGAGCAAAACGGGGGCGTTTGAGCACCTGCGAGCGGAGCTCTTCGGATAGTTCTAAATAATTTGCTAAATCCTCAAAACGGGTGAAATTTTCTCTTTGAATTTGGCGCCAAAACATCCGGTATAGTTTAAACCGCAGCTGGGGTCTTGTCAATCTTTCTCGCGGGTACCCGAACAATATCCGCTCCGAGAGAGGAGAGCTTCCCTACGAGATCTTCGTAGCCCCGATCGAGATACTCCACATTGGAAATCGTGCTGGTCTCACTCGCCAAGAGCGCCGCCATGACATAAGCAAACCCCGCCCGTAAATCGGGGATCCAGATTTCTTTTGCCTGTAAGGGGGTGGGCCCCTTGATCACCAGGCTGTGACGGTGGTCGCTCGCCGCAAAGCGGCACTCTTTCCCGCCGAGGCACTGGCTAAATAGCTGCAGGTCTGCTCCCATTGCCTGGAGTACATTCGTATAACCAAACCGATTTTCATACACGGTCTCATGCACGATAGAAAACCCCGCCGCTTGAGTTAAGAGAACCACAAAAGGCTGCTGCCAATCGGTCATAAATCCGGGATGAACATCCGTCTCTAAGTGAATGCCTCCGCGGAGCTCCCGATCGTAAAAGAACTCAATGCCATTCTTACGAACTTGGAATCCCGCTCCCAGCTCTCGTAATTTATTGAGCAGGGGCACCATGTGAAGGTGCTCTGCTCCCTCAATGAACACTTTCCCCTTGGTGCTGATCGCAGCCACTGCGTAGGAGGCTACCTCATTGCGATCGGTCATGACAGTGTGCTCCACCTCATGAAACTGCGTCGTCTGCTGGATGCAAATCGTCCGATCGACATCGACCTTGATATGGGCGCCCAATTTTTGCAAAAAGAGGATCAGGTCCATGATCTCCGGCTCAATGGCCGCATTCTTAATCACCGTCTTGCCCGAAGCTCTGACCGCAGCCAAAATCGCGTTCTCAGTAGCTCCCACAGAAGGGTAAGAGAACTCGATGACCGCCCCCTTCAATCCCTTATGCGCCTGAGCGAAATAGGCCCCCTCTTTTTTCATCTCTCGGTACTCGATCCGCGCGCCCAATTTCTGCAAAGCCTGCACATGGAAATCGACGGGGCGAGAACCAATCAGATCGCCGCCAATGGTCGGGACAATGATATCCTCGTCCGTCCGCCCTAAAAGGGCGCCGATCATCAAGATCGGAATCCGATTGGCGCCCGAGTAGCGCTGCGGCACGTAACAACTGGTTAAATGGGGAGTGACGATCTCTAAAATTTGCTTTTCTTTGTCCCACTGGATCTGAGAACCAATTTCGCGACAAAGATTCGCTGTGATCTCCACATCGCCGATATTCGGGACGTTATAAAACGTGCACTTCTTGTCAGAGAGAAGCGATGCGACCAGCAATTTGGTCATCGCATTTTTAGCGCCAGACGCCTTGATCGTACCTTGAAGGGGTTTCCCCCCTTTGACTTTGAGAAGCTCCATCCGCGCCAGTATATACGAAACTCTTTTTTTACACGAGGGGTGTGCATTTTATGGGTTGTTCTGGCACAATAAGCCCGTTATGCAACAGCGAGTTCCCATTTATCGGACTGGTATTGGCCAAGATAGCCACCGCTTTCTCCCCCCCGAATCCTCTAAGCCGTGCCTGGTTGCCGGCGTTATTTTTGACGGCGTTCCCGGCCTGGACTCAGAGTCTGACGGAGACGTTGTCCACCACGCGATCTGCAACGCGATCACCTCGCTTACAGGCCGCCCTATTTTAGGTGGAGTCGCCCGAGACCTGTGCCGCAAAGATGGGATCACCGACTCCCAGGTCTATATCGAGCGGGCCCTCAAATTCCTTGCCCCCCAGAAAATTGTCCACGTCGCGCTCACCATCGAGGGGAAGCGCCCCCTGTTTGAAGAGAAAATTGACCTCATGCGGAAAAAACTCGCCCACGTGCTCCACCTCGAAATTTCCCAAGTGGGTATCAGCGTCACCTCCGGCAACGGCCTGACCGACTTCGGCTGCGGCGACGGCCTGCAATGTTTTTGCATCATGAGCACTTGTGAAACTCCGCCGCTATAACACCCCCAAGCGCTCAGGCATTTTAGTCCAAGTGACCAAAGACGGCCCTTGGGGAGAAGTCGCCCCCTTACCCGACTGGAGCCGAGAAACATTGGAAGAAGCCCGCGCAGAATTAGAAAAGTATAAATGGGTGACGAAACTAGAAGACTTAAGGAAGCTAGACCTTTTGCCCTCCGTCCGCTTCGGCTTGGAATCGGCGCTTCTGCCGCCATTGCCACCGGGCCCCGTCCCCTTAAGCGCCCTCTTCATGGGCACCCCCCAAGAAATTCTCGCCCAAGCCAAGGAACGCGAAGCAGAGGGCTACCTCTCAGCCAAACTCAAGGTCAGTCAACTCTCCTTTGGAGAGGCGCACGAAGTTATCGAACAGCTCGCAAGCCGCTTTTTCTTGCGCATCGATGTCAATCGCGCTTGGAATACGGAAGACTCGTTACAATTTTTCTCCAAATACCCCAAAGATCTCTTCGACTATGTCGAAGAGCCATTTAAAAATCCAAAAGAGCTCTCCCGTTTTACCCATCCCCTTGCCGTGGATGAGTCCTTTCCAAGCGACCTATCATTGAATGATCTGGAGCAGCTCGAGCACCTCAAGGCGCTCATCTACAAACCGATGATACAGGGCGGCCTCAAAGGGGCGCTTCCCCTCCAGGCTTGGTGTCAAAGGCGGGGCGTCCAGCTTGTTTTGAGCAGCAGCTTTGAGAGCTCAGTAGGCTTGGACCACATCGCTGCGCTCGCACGCCGCCTCTCCCCCAACCCACCTCCAGTGGGAATTGGCACTCGCTACTTTTTTGAAGAACTCTCCCCCTCTTAAAAGGCTCGAGCGGCGGCTCAATAAAATTCTTGAACGAAAAATCGCGGCCTAGTAGAATCCTCTGCTATCTTATGGAAGATAAACTGTCTGAGCACATCGTAGAAGCGGCCATAGAGGTCCATTGCCTCCTCGGCGGTCCGGGACTGCTCATCAACTTTGGAAAAACCCAGGTAAACAACGCTATATGTCATATCACAAACGACTGATCTTTCTTTGGGTCCTCTTCATAGGCCCTCTATCCGCATTGATTGTGGAAACTTCTCATTTTCGAGATATTTTGTCCCACGTGACTCCAGGCACTTTGATCTTGATGGATATCGATGACACGCTCTTGATCCCCAAACAGACGTTGGGAGGAGAGTGCTGGTTCGACTATCGTTGGAAAAAGTATCAGAGCGAGGGGCTCTCTTCTTCCGAGGCACTGCAAAAGACTCTGGCTGAATGGGAAGCAATCCGTCATTTAACGAAAATGGAGCTCGTGGAACCCGGAACGGCTGAGGTCATTCAAGAATTACAAAGGGACGGGTGTTCTGTCATGGCGCTGACTGTTCAAGAGCTCTCCTTGCATACCAGGACTCGATTACACCTCCAAGAACAAGAGATCAACTTGTCCCACTCAGGTCCTTTCTCTCAAGATGTCTATACTAACGTCGCTGGGCATGGGGTTCTTTACCGGCACGGCATTCTCCACACTTCAGGTCGTAATAAGGGTCTCTCCTTTTTCCAAATCTGCGATCAAACGGGTTATGTTCCTCAGAAGGTTGTGCTGATCGACGATAAACTGTCCCATCTGAAAGCAGTAGAATCCTATGCAGAAGCCAGAGGGATTGAGTTCATTGGTCTCCGTTACGGGTACAACGATGCCCGTAAAGCGGCGTTTGATCAAAAGATCGCCGATATTCAGTGGGAACATTCTCGATTTGGTAGGATCTTGTCTGATGAGGAGGCAGCTTCAATAAACATCGAGTAGGTAGCGCCGCTCTGTGCGAAGCTGTTTAAAATACTGGCGGGCCTTGTCTTCGGTGAGGCCCCCTTCTTCAACGGCAATTTGCCGGAGGGTCGCATCGACATCTTTGGCCATCTCCTCGGCGTCTCCGCATACATAGAGGAAGCTCCCTTGCTGGAGCCAGTTCCAAAGGTCCTTTTTCTGCTCTAACATCTTGTGCTGAACGTATGTTTTGGTAGCCCCATCGCGAGAAAAAGCGAGATCGAGCCTCAAATGCCCCTGTTTTTCTAGTTCCAACCAAAACTCCTCATAATAGAAGTCGGTTGCGCGATGCCTCTCTCCAAAAAAGAGCCAGTTGCGGCCCGGCGCCTTCAGGGCGACTCGCTCTTGTAGAAAAGCGCGGAAGGGGGCTACCCCTGTTCCTGGACCGATCAAGATCATAGGAGCGCAAGGGTCTTCGGGCAGACAGAAGTGATTGGAGGATTGGACGTAAATGGGAATGTGAGTCACCCCTTCTTGAGCCAGCTCACACAGAAAGTGGCTGCCGACGCCCACCCGTTTTCTTCCGCGAAGTTCATAGGTGACGTAGGCAACTGTGAGGTGAAGTTCATGGGGAAATACTTGCTCTGAGGAGGCAATCGAGTAAAAACGGGGCAAGAGGGGGAGGAGTCCGTTACAGAGCTCTTGAGCAGAGAGTTTTGGGCGGTGGATTTCGAGGAGGTCGATGAGGTGGTGATGTGCCTCTCCACGAAACAAAGAGGAGCTGACCCGACTTAAATTGGCCTTATGAGTCAGATAGGCGCCTACTGTAGTGGCCGTTTTGGCTCGGGGATCTAAAATAGGCTCATCAGGATGGAGCCCCAAACAGCCCAAAATGTCTGCAACAAGGGGTCCCTCATTGACAGGGATGACGCCAATGCTGTCCCCTACGCGCCAATTGAGAACCGAGGGCTTCACTTCCAAGGAGATATGGTAGGTCTGTTTCGTAGAACCGGGCTTTGTCAGCAAAAAGCGGTCACGGATTTTGGCGAGATAAGGAGTGTGGCGAGTGTATTTTTCTGTAGACATAACCGTTACCCAGCCGATACATTGAGCATTAAAAAAGGACCTCTCATGCGACGACTCCTCTCCCTTCTCCTCTGCTGCTGTCTTTGGGGCTGCAATAAAGGAGACTCGATCAATGGCCGCGACTACGTGATCTCCTCGGTTGAATCCAACGAACCGGAAGAACCTTAAGGCACGGCCCGTTTTTCCCAGTCTTTTTTCAGGGCGTCCATTTTCTTATTGGACAACCCGCCTAAACACTCAATCGCTCCCATGAGGCGCACGCGCGTCCGGTCTTTGCCGAGCAGGGTCACGGAATCAAAGAGTGGGGGGCCCTGCAGCTTACCCATAATGGCCATAAAGAGCGCCGGGATGATCACCTTCTTATAGTGAACAGCAAACACCTCTGCGACCTGGTGAGAGGCTTTTTCAATGCCTACGCCACTCCAATCTTCTTGCTCATCCAAACTCCAAATAATGGCCTGGAAAAGAGAAGCGACGAGTTCCGGGGCCGTGTCTTTAGGGCACAATTGCTGAGGAGTGAGATGGAGATCATTCACAAAGAAAAAGTGGCACTGCTCCATAAAGTCGCCAAACGTCTTGATCCGGGTGTGGATCAGAGGGACGAGCTTGCGCATAAACGACTCATTGAAGCTCCACTCTTTGAGACGATCCCAGAGCTTGTCTTCGGGGATGGACTCTATGATCTTTTTCTGATTGAGCCAGTTGAGTTTTTGCGTATCGAAAAAAGCCCCTGAAATACCAATGCGCTTAGGATCAAAGTCGCGCACGATCTCCTCTAAAGGATAGACCTCTCGGTCATCAGGCATGCTGTACCCCATGAGGGTCAAGAAGTTGACCAATGCCTCAGGGAGGTACCCGCTATCGCGGAAATAGAAAATGGAAGTCGGGTTTTTTCTCTTAGAGAGTTTTTTGCCATCTTTGCCGAGGAGGAGCGGCATGTGCATAAAAACAGGGGGTTTCCAGCCAAAAGCCTCGTAGAGGCAGATGTGCTTTGGAGTCGAGCTCATCCACTCATCGCCCCGAATGACGTGGGTAATTTGCATCAACCGATCATCGACTACATTGGCCAAATGATAGGTCGGAAAACCGTCCGATTTTAAAAGCACTTGGTCATCGATATCGGCCCAAGGAACTGTAATCCGCCCCTTGATTTGATCTTCGTAAACGCACTCTCCAGTCAGAGGCACTTTGAGACGAATGACGAAGGGCTGCCCAGCGGCTTCCCTCTCCCTCACTTCCTCAGGACTTAAGTTTCTATAGCGGCGATCATAGCCGGCTCTCTTCCCTTGGCTTGCGGCCAACTCGCGCATCTCGGTCAACTCTTCGGGAGTAGCAAAACACTTATAGGCGCTGCCGCGATCGAGGAGGATTTGAGCATGTTTCTGATAGAGCTCTGTTCTCTCCGATTGCCGGTAAGGAGCGTGAGGCCCCCCTACATCAGGACCCTCATCCCAGGTAATATTGCACCAATGCAAGGCCCGCATGATATTGGCCTCATATTCGGGGCGACTGCGCGATTGGTCGGTATCTTCGATGCGCAAAATGAACTTCCCCTGAAAGTGGCGAGCAAAAATCAGGTTGAATAAGGCGATGTAGGCGGTCCCTACGTGGGGGTCGCCGGTGGGGGAGGGGGCAATACGAACACGAACTGTCATAAGATGGGGTACTTTTTTTGGTCTCTATTGTCTCTACTCGAAGAGTTTAGTTCAATACTTATCTCTTCATTGGTCTTTCATCAATTGCAATAGGTCTTTTGCTGCATTGACCGCCTCGGTCAACTGAAGGTCGCTCTGAGCAAAGAGCTCCACCGGCGGAGAGTCAAAATTTTTCTTCTCTATCTCGGTCAGGCAGTTTTGGTAGTGCTTATTGGTGCGGATCCGTTTTTCGGTATTGGCGCGGAGCCGTTCCAGATAGGGCTCATAGGTCGTTACCTTGGCCTGCAGATTGTATTTGTACATCGCCCCCAATTGAATCCGGTAGGCGGGAGGAAGGTCGGACAAGTCGTCTTCAAAATGGGGGTCGATCGACTTATTTTCTAGGGGGAATTTCGCAAAGCGCTCCCCCACTTCCATCCCCGTTAACAGGCCGGGAATAACGATGTCCGACTGCACACCGCGGAGCTGCGGGCTCTTGCCCGATACAGTATAGTAGAGGTTGCGAGTCACTTTATACTCCCCTTGCGGGTTGATCTTGGGGTTGCTCACCGCATCGAGGGTCAAGGTCTGAAAAGAGCCCTTCCCAAAGGTATTGAGGTCGCCCACTACGATGGCCCTGCCATAGTCCTGGAGTCCCTGCGCCACGATTTCAGCTGCAGAGGCGGTTCCCTGGTTGACGAGGATCAAAAGAGGGCCCTCCCAAACGGGTTTCCCTTCCACTTCGCGCAAGTGTTGCACTCGGCCACTGGCATCCTGGACAGAAACGACGATCCCCTTGTTCATGAAAAGCCCTGAAACGGCCACCGCCTGTCCCATGAGGCCTCCTGCATTATTGCGCAGATCGAGCACGACCGCTTTGAGCCGGTCCTCTTTCTTGATCTCCTCCAATGCCTTGCGCAGGTCGGTCGCCGAAGAGCTCTTCGCATCTTGGTAGAATGTATAGAGGCGAAGGGTCGCAATCACCCCATCTCCAAAGGGCTCGACGCTGCTCTCTAGACGTCCCTCTTCAAAGACAATCTCATTGCGGACGATCTCGACTTCTACCTTTTCTCCTTCGCGCAAGATCATCAGCTGAACAGAGGTCCCTTTTTCCCCTCGGATCAGTTCAACAGCCTCAGTAATGTCCATTCCAATGATCGACTCCTGGTCCACCGCAATGATCTTGTCATTGATCTTCATCTTGTTATTTTGGCTGGCAGGGCTATTTTCAATGATCCGAGTGACCAAAAGGCCATCCAAATCATCCCTCAGTTGCGCTCCAATGCCAAAAAGACGTTGCTGAACGAGGATCATAAACTGGTTGGCTTCCGTGGGGGTGAAGTAGTGGGTATGGGGGTCTAGAGCACCCGAAAAGGCCTTCAGAACAGAGCTCAAAGTCACCTTGAAACGCTCCTCAGGGCTCGTCCCCACCATCTCGGCCTCCCGATTCAGCCGCCGCTTGAGCGACCTCTGCACAAAGAGGCTCTTCCCCTCATTCCCCAGTTTATCTGCCGTCCCCAACTGCAGCGCCTTGATCCTCAGCAGCCGGGTTTCTAGCTCTTCCTTGCCAGAAGCCCAATCCATATCCTTAAATTCTTCACTCTTAACATCTTGCGGAAGCTCGCTAGAAGCGATCGCCTCTTCGATTTGATTGCGCCGTTCGATCGCCCCCACAAAAATTGCATGGATTTCTTGAAAAAAGGTAAAATCTTGGTTTTTGAAGCACTTGAGCCCTTTTTGGAGGGTCTCTT
>CAIVVG010000042.1 GCA_903909295.1 uncultured Chlamydiae bacterium | reverse complement strand
TGGAGCCATGCGGGGGAGGGGCCCACTTTGACCCCCTCAATCAGGTGAACCATGTACCGGGGAACAAGGGTCTCATTTTGTACTGAAACGGAGATTTTTCCCGTTGGGGTCTTGTAAACATTTTTTCCCTGCGACAGCGGCTTTTTTAAAGCGGCGGCCAGCTCGCGGGCAATCCCTACGGCGCTCATGCAGTGGCCGAGGTTGGGGGTGAGGGAAATTTCCAGGGTCTCTTTTTCAATGCTATCCACTTCGATTCCTAGGAGGGTGAGTACTTCGGAGCATTTTTCTGGGCTTAACTCGGTGTCTATAAATGACTTGATGAGAGATAAAGAGAGTTTCATGGCATTTGGTCCTTCTGGAAAAAATCCATTAAACCAGAGACGAAATAGGATTTCAACTTTTCAAATTCTCGCAAAACCATTATTTTGCTTGATAGGAGTGTGTATGGACGGACAATTTGTGCAGCGGTGGGGCAAAAAATTTCGCGTTTTGACCCTGGCTTTGATTTTTAGCGGGGCTCTCAATATTGGGCTGATGGCCGCTCTGGTCTTCCAGAGATTGGAGACAAAAGAGGGGGGTCTTTCGATCTCTCCGATGGCTCACGGTTCTACTCACAAACAAGAGACGACCAATAGCCAAATCTTGGAGAGCATGGCGAAATTGTCTTTCCGCGAACTGGTGAGTTTCCTGACGAACAAAGACCTCGTCGAAGAGGGGTATACCAAGAGAGATCTCGCCTTGGCCGCTCTCGTCGCCCATCACCACTTCCATCTTGAAAAGGCCCTGGCCGGCTCCTCGCTTCAAAAACGGACGCTCTTGGAGAATGTCGATGTATTTCCCTCTTTGGGCGATGAGCAGTTCGACGCAGTGATTCGGTATGCCTATGAAGAAAAATGGCCTTTGACGACAGAGGGGTTGGTTTTCTTTCTGCAAAAACAGACCCCTTTTGAAGAGAGTTTGGCACAAGCGTTCATGGTCACCCCCGAATTCCACGCGCTCCAAGTTTTGTTCCAAAAAACCGGATCTCCCCTGGAAGGGGCTCAGTTGGTCCAGCTCGTACGCGAGGGGAACTGGGATATTTTGGCTCGCTTTGCTCAAGAGCAGACGCAAATGCTCGACCTGTCCGTTGAAAAGCGTCGTCGGCTTCTATTGAGCTACTTAGCCTCCCACTCGCCTACAGCTGCCCAACTTCTCCTCAAGACCGATTTCGGGTTTGCGCTCAAGAAATTAGATGATCGGGGTATTCTCGACCTCCTCCAATTGCTCCGAGAAAAAAGTGAGGAAGCGGCCCATTTTTGCGTAGAGCTCCTCCGCTCTCCTCGCAGCGATGCCGTTTGGCAATCGGCGGCGATCTGCCTTTATAGCTATACTGGAGAGCCCATTCCCGCCTCGGTGGATCCGAAGGGAGCCCTTGCCCATTTTGCTCCCAGCGCGGTGCCTCAGCCTGTCCTAGTACCCACCCTCTCTCACGTAGTGAAAGAGGGAGAAAGTCTGTGGAAAATTGCCAGACAGTATAAACTCAAAGTCGACGAGCTCGTCCGCTTGAACGGGCTGGATAAAGATAAGCTCCACCCTGGAATGGTGCTAAAATTACCTCAAGGGACAGGGTCTGAGCCGCCCCGATGAAAGGGGTGGCACCGGAGGATCCTCTTGAGGGTCAGCCAGCCCCCTTTCCACGCTCCGTACTTCTCGATCGCCTCGAGACTGTAGTTCGAGCAGGTGGGGTAGAAACGGCAGCACTCCCCTATGAAAGGGAAAATAGCTGCTTGATAGAAACGAATCAGAAATCTCATGAGAATTACAATGCACAAATTTGAACAATTTCTTCAAGACTTTATCCCGTCGATTGAGAAAAAGTCGACGCAGCTCAATAAGGCCCTTTGGATCCTGGAGACGACCGGCTTAAACGATGCAGCCGATCTGAAAGCGGAGCTCGATACGGAGTTGAGGCTTTGTTTCAACGATGCGAAGATCTATCAGCAACTGCTCGCTTGGGACAAAGACCCTGCGTTGAGCAATCCTCTTTTGAAAAGACAGCTCAATGTCTTGATCCGGACTTTTAAACAAAATCAGATCCCCCCTGCGCTCGTAGAGGAAATCGCCCAAAAAGAGGCAGCTTTATCTCAGAGCTACGCCCAGTTTCGGCCGGTTCTGGATGGAAAACCTCTCTCAGAAAATGACATCCGCGACCGACTGAAGACTGAAGAGAGGCCTGAGGTGCGCAAAAAAGTATGGGAGGCGTCAAAGGAAGTGGGCGCCCTGCTAGCGCCGCAGATTTTAGCGCTGGTCCACCTGCGCAACAAAGCTGCTAAGAGTCTTGGGTACTCCGATTATTTTCAAATGCAGCTCGATCTCCAAGAGGTCGATGGACCGTGGCTCTTGAATCTCTTAGAGGAGCTCTCTCAAAAATCGGATGCGGCTTACGCCCAAGTTGTGAAGGGGATTGAAGAGCGACAAGCCAAGCGGTTTGGCGTCTCTCCCAAGGAATTAGGACCTTGGGCCTGGAGCGATCCATTTGGGCAAGAGGACCCCCTTGACACCCACGAACTCGATCAGTTGCTGGGCGGCGTGGACATTCCCCATGTGAGCCAGGCTTTTTATTCCTCGATGGGAGTCGATGTGGGTCCGATTCTCGCTCGGAGCGATATGCTCGAGCGCCCAGGAAAAAGCCAGCACGCTTTTTGCATCCACCTCGATCGAAAAGGGGACGTACGGACCCTCAATAATGTGAAAAATTCGATCAAATGGCTCGAGACGGTGCTCCACGAGCTGGGTCATGCGATTTATGAACTCGGATTTGAAAAGAATCTCCCCTGGCTCCTCCGAGAACCTCCCCACATGATCCCCACAGAAGCGATGGCACTCATCGCAGGGCGTCAGGCCTACCGGTACGATGCTTTGGGACGCCTCGTCGGCACTGCGGCAGCCATTGAGCCCCTGCGCTGCAAGGCGGAAGAGAGTTTGCGCCGCCGCCAGCTCATTTTTAGTCGCTGGGTCCTCGTCATGACCGCCTTTGAGAGCGAGCTTTACCGAGATCCCTCCCAAGATCTCAACGCCCTCTGGTGGCACTGCGTAGAAAAATACCAAAAAATCCGCGCACCCAAAAACCGGCAGGGGAAAGCCGATTGGGCGGCGAAATATCACCTCGGCCTCGCGCCGGTCTATTACTTCAGCTACCTCCTCGGCGAGCTCTTCGCCTCGGCCATCCAAGAAGCGCTGACTAAAGAGTGCGGCTCCCACGAGCTGCAGGGCCATCAGGTGGGGGCGTTCCTTGAGAAGAAGCTATTTGGTCCCGGCAACAGGCTCTGCTGGGGCGACCTCGTCGCCGAGGTCACGGGAGCTCCCTTGAACCCCGATGCATGGCTCAAGGAATTTGCTCATTATCAGTGACTTGGGATTTTGTGAGTTATAGGGCCTTGTTCTATAACTCACTTTTATGCTTAAATGTGAGTTATAGAAAGGGAGCCTATAACTCATGCCTTGGAACTGGGAACTTCCCGATTGGCCCAAATTTCATTACGACCCTGGCCGAATAGAGCAACTGGAAAAGCGGTTTCTATTGGGAATAGGGGGTGCCCTTGCGTATCTCAAAGGCATTGAGGATTCGGAGCAGACTCGATTCATCGTGGAGATTTTGAGTGTAGAGGGACAGAAGAGCTCCCTGATCGAGGGGGAGGTCCTCGATAGGGGAAGTTTGCAGTCCTCGATCCAGCGCCATTTTGGGCTGCACATCCCCGAAAAAAGGGGCGCCGAAAAAGAGGCCCAAATGGCCGCACTGCTCTGCGATCTGTATCGATCTTTTGATGAGCCCCTCACGGATGAAATGCTCTGGAAGTGGCACGCGACCCTCTTTACTACAGACAGTGGCCATTACCGTACTCATGAAGATCCGATGCAAATTGTCTCGAATCGCTACGGGTCTACGAAAGTATTCTTTGAAGCGCCCCCCTCCCAACGGGTTCCTCAGGAGATGGGGGCATTTATTGAGTGGTTCCAATTGTCGTCGGGGCCTATTTTGACGAAGGCCGCGATCGCGCACCTCTATTTTGAGAGCATTCACCCGTTTGAGGACGGAAATGGGCGTATTGGGCGTCTTTTGTCGGAGAAACTGCTCTCCCAGAGCGTCGGAAGACCGGTCTTAATCCCTGTTTCCCAGATCTTGGAGAAGAGGAAAAAGGAATACTATGCGGCTTTGGAGAGGTGCAACCGCACCTTGGAGGTGCAGGAGTGGGTAGAGTTTTTTGCCGAGGTCGTATTACAAGCTCAGAAAGAGTCGATGAGGCAGCTTTGCTTTTTTATCCAGAAAGCGAAGCTGCTGGGCGCGCTGTCTGAGGCGCTGAATCCCCGTCAATTGAAGGTTTTATTGAGGATGTTTGAAGAGGGGCCGGACGGTTTTCGGGGAGGCTTGAGCGCCGAGAAGTACATCGCGATCACAAAAGCCTCCAGGTCGACGGCCACGCGCGATTTGGAAGGCTTAGTCGAGAGGGGAGCCCTCATTAAAACGGGCGAATTGCGCTATACGCGCTACTGGCTCAAACTTTCCCCTTGTTAAGAAACTACCTGAAGTTATATGATTTTTACTTTCGCGAAAGTGGCGGAATTGGCAGACGCACTACCTTGAGGTGGTAGCGGGTTCACTCTCGTGGGGGTTCGAGTCCCCCCTTTCGCAATTTGTTTAGTATAGGCACTGATAGCTCAATGGATAGAGCACTTGGCTTCGGACCAAGGGGTTAGGGGTTCGAGTCCCTTTCAGTGCAACCTCTCCTCAAAAATCCTCTCGATTTTTTCTTTCGGGGCGCTCTCCGAATTTTGCAACAAGGAAAACTGCCTCGCAAAGCTCAGTAACAAAAGTTCTCTCCACTCGGTGGGTGAGAATGAATGTCCCAACGCAGAAGTGTGCTCTAAACAATAACTCTCTCCTTGAAAAAGATGCTGTGCGGGCCCGCCGCAGTTGCAGCACATTTCCTGCAAGGAGAGGAGCCCCTCGTGGAGCAGCAGCTTGAGACGGAAACTGGCGACCAAGATCGCGGGGTCGGCAAAGAGGGGCAGTTTTTTCAAGTAGGTCGTGAGCAAGGCGTAGAGGTCGCTGTTTTTCTTGGTCGGAAGCTGGGAGCGGAGAAGGTCCTTTGCAATTGCTCCGGCCGCAGAGAGCCGCTCATAGTTGGCTCTTAGCTCCAGGAGGGGGTCGATGAGAGAGCCTTCTTGCAATGTGTAGATGTCCCCTTGCTTTTTGCGATAGACCCATTCCCCGATGCAGAAAGGGGAGTGGACCGATTTGGCCATCAAGGTGACGAGCCCGTCTTCCAGTGTAAACACCTTGAGGATCTGTTTTTTTCCCAGGTAGGGAATCGATTGGAGCAAGACGCCGGGACTTTTTGTTTCCATGGACATACTCTACCAGAAAATGATAGCATTCATCCATGCGATTTGTCTTCTTGCTGTTGTTATTCCCGTTGTGTGGTTTTTGCGCTGACAAGATTCTCATTCTCATCATTGCGTCTGACCAGTTTCCGGTCTACAAACGGCTCCATGCTAGTTGGGAGCGCTACATGGACTCGGATCCAGAGCATATCGAGGCCTATTTTGTGCGGGGAGACCCCGATTTAGACAGGGCTTTCAAGATTGAGGGGCATACGATTTGGACCAAGACCGCAGAAGGGTGGCCCCCGCATCATCCAGGCATTATCAATAAGACGATTCTCTCTATGAAAGCCTTTGAGCCTCGGCTGAAAGAGTTTCAGTATGTCTTGAGAACCAACCTCTCCTCTTTTTACGTGTTTCCCCGCCTCTTGGACTACGTGCGAACGTTGCCAGAAGTAGGGTGCTATTCGGCAGCTCCCATTCACCCCAATGCATCGATTGGTTCGGGGGCCGGGTTTTTGCTCTCTTCCGATGTGGCGCAACTGTTGATTGCTCATGAGGCAGAGTTTTTAGGGCAGGTGGGGACAGAGGACGACATGCTGGTTGGCAAGTTCTTAGAGCGGCATCACATTCCGCTCATTGCACACGCGCGCTGTGATTTTTTGGATTTAGAAAGCTTTTATAAACAGAGGGAAAATCTCCCCGAGAATGTGTTTCAATTTCGGGTAAAGACAGGGGATCAGGACCGATTTGTCCATGACAGCTTGATCCACTCTGCGCTGTGGAAAGTGTTTTACTAAGACGTTAAAATAACCTTGTGCTATACTGGGTCTTTTGAGGATGCATGGACAAAAAATTTGCCAATGAACACTACAACATCTCCGTTGTGGCAAAACACTTCCAAATAACCGACGCCATTCAAAGCTATGTCTTTGAAAAACTGAACAAGGTAGAGCGGGTGGCTGACCACATCATCGATGTGATGGTCACGCTCGATGCACAAAAGCTCGAGCAATCGTGCTCCATCTTGATGAATTTTATCCACTTTCATATCAAGGTCAAGGCGAGTACTGACAATATCTACTCAGCCATTGATAAGGCGGTTGCCCGCTTGATACAACTCATCTTGAAGTACAAATCCAAGATGCAGTCGCGCCGCTTCAAGGATCTGACCACCGTCGACATCCACGTCAACGTGATCGAGGGTCTCAAAGACAATCTGAAGATTGTAAATGAGGACATCGAGGCTGAAAATGCGCGTAAAGAACACGATCGCTACGAGCTCCACAAAGTGGTGGCCAAAGAGACTCTGCCGCTCAAGACGCTGCGCCAAGATGAAGCTCTGATGAAAATGGAATTTTCAGGGGAGCCCTTCCTCATTTTCCGCGCGGAAGAGGACCAAAAAATCAGGGTGATGTACCGACGTCCCGACGAGAACTACGGCCTTGTCCAAGTCCAACCCTGAAGAATTGATTAGGCTCTCTCTGATTGAGTGGATGGTCGCTGAGTGCGGCTATCCACGCTCCTTAATTGCTAAGGAGGGGAGTGCCTCGCAGGGGCGCCGCTTTGATATTTTGTGCTACAAGCCCGGTGAAGAGGGGTTGGCACCGCTCCTTTTGGTCGAGTGCAAGGCGGGGGCGCTCACTCCGTCGGCTGAGCAGCAGCTGTTGGGATACAACCAGTTTATCCAGGCCCCTTTTGTTTGTTTGGCCAATGGCACTTCCGTCGAAACGATTTGGTACGAGCAGGGGCAGCGCCGCTCAGTCCCTTTCATTCCTCCTTATAACCAGTTGATTTGTCATGCGCGCTAGAACTCTCTTAATGGACCGATTTCCTCTTCTAGGGATGCTCTCTCATACGTGGGGTTGTAAAAAACCCTCTGGAGAGCTGCTACCCGAAGTCGATTTATCGCGAATAGAGGGGCTCTATGTCTATGGGATTGGGAACGGGGCGGTCTATGCGCAGCTCCGAGAGTGGCTCCATGAAAAAAAAGAGCGGCGGCTCGTTTTTTTAGAGGAGGATGCCGATTTATTGGGGGGGTTTTTGGAAGAACCTCTGGCATCAGATGTCTTGGGAGATCCTCAAGTCCATGTGACCTGGGTCCAATCGGACGGGGATCTCGATGCAATGGCCGAGGAGTTTCCCTTTACCTGCATGGAGGTCATTCCACTTCCCTCAAAGAGGGGGCGCAAAGCGTCTCAGATTCGGCTCAAACTTTTTCGGAAGACGACGTTGACGCAAGGTTTGTACGTGGAGCGAGAACAGGGCGATTTTTTATGGAACCATTTTCTCCAAAATACGCCTCATCTAGCCCGCTCCTTTTACGCCAATGCGTTAAAAGGAGCTTTTTCTGGCGTTCCTGCGATTGTTTGCGGCGCGGGCCCCTCGCTCCAGACCGAGCTCTTGAAAACGGCTCAGGAGAAGGCTCTGTTGATCGCAGGGGGGTCCACGATTGCGGCTCTCACTTCGCAAGGGATCGTTCCCCACTTTGGGATGGCCATCGATCCCAATCCTGAAGAGGGGACGCGCTTTCAGAATGTGTCTGTCCCTGCGATGCCGCTTCTCTACTCGACTCGGGTGTTTCCCTCCGTATTACAGAACCACGCAGGGCCCTTGGGATATATGCGGAGCGGTATTGGGGGGCTTCCCGAGCTGTGGGTTGAAGAGGAGATGGAGCTTACCGATCCTTTGCTCAGCGGAGATCTCCATCCGGAAGCGCTTTCGGTCACGGCCATGTGCATCGCTTGGGCCCAATTTTTAGGGTGCAACCCTATTTTGTTCAATGGCCTCGATCTGGCTTACACAAATCGGAAGCGATATGCGCCAGGAGTGGTAGCGGCTCATGGGCACCCTTCTGAAAACGGCGCCGATCAAAAGGTCTGGCGCAAGAGCCGTACCGGCAAAAGGGTGGAAACAGCCATCCGTTGGATCATGGAGTCGGAGAGCGTCTCCGCTTTTGCAAAGCAGTATCCCGAAACTCGCTTCATCAATACGACGGTGGAGGGGCTTGGATTTAAGGGGATCCCCTTTGTCCCTTTGGAGCAAGTGCCCCTCACAGGTTTTGTTTCTAGGAGTTCGGTCGCTGAAACGGTCGCCGCAGCGCCCCGCCTTACCTCACCCGATTTAACGGAACTCAAAGAGAGTTTGGAAAAAGTGGTGGGTCATCTGCGAATTTTAGCCGGCGAGGTCTCTGGCTCTAAGGCCTTGGCAGAAATTGAGCTCTCAGAGGAGCTCGCTACATCGCTCCTCTTCCATAGGCCTCCCGCTGATTGGGGCGCCTATTTATCACGAGCCGTCCGATACAATCTCATATTCATGAAGTTTATTTCTCAAAGTCCGAACGCTAATGCCTAAGATGGCTGCGGTGCGCGTCCTATTTTGGTGCTCTGCGTCCAACGTCTGCAAAATCAGCTGTTTTTCCAGTTCATGCAGGCTCATGCCGATCGGCATAGAAACGGCTTTTGCTGTTTGTTGCGGAAGAGGGGAGTCGAGATATAAATGTTCGGCATCGATCAGCGGGTCGAAATCGAGCACCACTGTCCGCTCGATGATATTGGCCAGTTCCCTCACATTGCCCGGCCAGTGGTAGTCGAGCAGTTTTTTTACGGCCCGCTCGGTGAACTTTTTGGGAGGTTTGTGATTTTCCCTGCAGAAACGTTCCAAGAAGAACTCGGCAAGAGCCCCAATATCTTCCCGCCGCTCTCGCAAGGGAGGTAAATGGATCGGTACGACATTGAGCCTATAAAACAAATCTTCTCGAAAAATCTTAAGCTCAATTGCCTCGCGCATATTCCGGTTGGAAGTCGCTAAAAAGCGGCAATTGACCTTGATGGGGCGCACGCCGCCCACCCGCTCAAACTCCTGCTCCTGAATGGCTCTGAGTAATTTGGGCTGCAACGAGAGGGGAATCTCGGTCACCTCATCGAGCAGGAGTGTTCCTTGATCGGCCAGCTCAAACCGGCCGATTTTACGCAGGTGCGCCCCCGTAAAAGAGCCCCGCTCATGACCGAAAAATTCCGATTCGAGAAGCGTCTCTGGGATCGCTGCGCAATTGACCTTGATGAAGGGAGAGCGAGAACGGCTAGACAACTGATGGATCGCCCCTGCAATCACCTCTTTACCTGTTCCCGATTCACCTGTGATAAAAATGCTCGCCTGGCTTTTTGCAATTTTTTCGAGATCTTGCAACACCTTTTGCATAGGGGGGCTCTTGGCGATGAGCTGCGCTTTTTTATGATCGGATCTCTCCTCACAGTAAAACTGGTTTTCCAAAAGACAGCGCGAGTGCTCCTCGGCTTTTTTGAGGACGCCCTCGAGTGCGTCGGGAGAAAAAGGCTTGATCAGGTAGTGAAAAGCCCCCGACTTCATCGCCTCGACCGCTGACTCAATCGTCCCATGAGCGGTCGCTAAAATAACTAGAGAAGAAGAGCCTTTTGCCGCTTTGAGGACATCGATACCTGTTTTGTGAGGCATCATCATATCGGTGATGATGAGATCGAAAGCCTCTTGCTGCAAGAGCCGAATCGCCTCGGCGCCGTCAACTGCGAGGGTCACCTCTTTCCCTAACCTGCGGAGCGTCTCCGCCATGAAGCGGAGCATCAAAGGCTCATCGTCTGCAATTAGAATTTTGTCGATCATGGCGTCCTTAAGGTAATGGTAAAGGTAGAGCCCTTCCCTAGCTGAGATCTCATTTCGATCGTCCCCCCGTGAGCCTGAACGATTTTTTGCGTCTCGACGAGGCCAATCCCATTGCCCCCCTGCTTAGTCGTAAAGAAAGGGGAAAAGAGTTTTTTTTGCAACTCCTCAGATACCCCCACCCCCGTATCGGAGATCGCAATTTGGCAGGAAGTCTCCATACGCAGGAGCGAAATTGTGAGGAGCCCCCCTTTATCCATCGCCTGGAACGCATTGAACACGAGGTTCAAAAGCGCTCTTTGCAGCGCCTCCGGATCGATCGGAGCCCAGATCGAATCTTGCGGAATGTGAAAGTTCCACTGCACCGCCTCAGGACAAGCTGGGTCCACCCGAACCGCCTTGCCAAACCGCTTTAAATAAGCCCCCAGTTCCACCGACCGGAGCTCCAATTGCACCGGACGGGCGTAGTGCAAGATCGTCCGCACCTGGTTTTCCAACGCTTTTGCCCCCTCGATCACAAACCCCGCCATCTCTTGCAGATGAGGAGACCCCTCTAAATCTCTGTACAGAAGCGTCGCATAGCCCCGAATGCCCCCCAAAGGATTTTGGATCTCATGAGCCACCGTCGCAGCGATTTGCCCCAGTTCTCTCATCCGATCGCTCCGGTGAAGAGCTTGCTGAGCCTCCCGTGCCTGCGTCACGTCTCGCAAAGTGATGAAAAGACCCCAAGACACTTTTGGCCCCTCATATAAAAAGGAAGAGGAAATTTCCCAATCTCTAGCTTCTAACCGCTTGTAGATCAACCGATGAGAGATTCCAAAAAGGAGCGCCTCCCGCAGAGAGAACCCCAAGTAATCATCTGAGCAACAATCCCAAAAAAGGGATCCCACCCGAACACCCAGTCTTTGGCACGCCACTGCGCTTGCCAGGCCAATTTTCCCATCCAAGAAGATAAAAATGAGAGCCTCCGAGACATTTTTCAAAACCAAGCTGTTGACAGACGAAGACAGCTCTTGTAACTTAAGTGTCTCGAACCTGGAATCGCTCATGTTGCCCTTAGGATTGTTACTAGTGAGCCTTCTCCTTTCCGGTTGTTCCGGAATGGAGCGCTCGGAGAGGGAAAAGTTGCGCCGCCGCAATGCAACTGGCGAGTACGTGTACCGCAATCGCGACGACTACTTTTACCCGATTGGCGCCCCCGTCCATACACCCCGCGCCCCCTACCCATGGGAGTCTGACACCAACCTCCCTCGAATTACCAAAGAATTCTTTCGCTGTAAAGGGACACCTTTGAATCCCCCCCTTGTGGGCGTAAGCGATACCCCCCTGCCCGATTGTGAAGGGAGCCCCCGCCACGGCCTCCCCATTTTGCGCGGTAAAGAGGGCGTCTACCCCATCCTCACCGACCTCCTTAACTACCTGCAAAAGAAGACCGGCAAGCGGGTCGTCATCACTTGTGGCCATCGCTGCCCCGTCCATAATGGTTACGCCGATCCCACCCAAGAAAACCGCTTTTCCAAACACCAGATTGGCGCCGAAGTCGATTTTTATATCCAAGGGATGGAAGACCGGCCCAACGAAGTCGTTGGACTCGTCATGCAATATTACCAAGAGACCCCCCTCTATCAGAAAGAGAAAGAGTACCTCGAGTTCAAACGCTACGAAAAGGGGACTGTAGCCACCCAGCCCTGGTTCAACAAAGAAGTCTTTATCACCCTCTACCACAAAGACGAAGGAAGAGATGCTGATAACAGACACCCCCATCCCTACGTTTCCCTCCAAGTCCGTTACGACAGAGACACCCGCGAGAGAGTCGTCTACGATTGGGCCAAAGCCAACAAAGGGTATGCGCATAATTAGACATTCCTGTATAATCGCTTCCCATGCCGGTGTGGCGAAATTGGTAGACGCGGTAGACTCAAAATCTACTCTTAGCAATAAGGTGCTGGTTCGAGTCCGGTCACCGGCAAAATAAAAGCTCCCTCTCGGGAGCTTTTTTTTTTGCCGGTGACCGGACTTGAATCGTTAAAGGATCGCCGTGAGGGCGTCCCATGCGTGCGCTTCGCCACGCATGCGGGAAAGGGGGAAAGCGTGAGTTTTTTGACCGAAAGTTACAAAAATGTTTTTTCTAAGTTCAACGTCTAAACCAGGATTCTTTATGGCAGTACGCGGAGCCCCAGCTGTTGGGAATATTTGTTTGCCCCTTCAAACCGATCATTTGTATGATCGATTTTCGGGATTATTTTGGCCGCTTTTTTGATCTCTTTTTCTTGAGCATTCTTATGTCCTCCAACCAGTAGAACAATCATGT
>CAIVVG010000041.1 GCA_903909295.1 uncultured Chlamydiae bacterium | reverse complement strand
GCTCCCTGAAGGACAGGAATCTCATCCTGGGCAATGCGCCTTGCGATTTCTTCGATGAGGGCGCTCTTACCGACTCCCGCCGGCCCCTCGAGGATAACAATTCCCTTCTTTCCGCCGATGGCAGCGATGATCCTCTGGAGCAAAGTCTCCCTTGCATAAACCTGAGAGGAGAGTTTTCCTTGGGCAGCCAGTCCCACGAGATCAGTCGTCCACTGCGCCTCTTTGGAGTAAACTAAATTGACCGCTTCTTTTCCCAAGTACACAGCTGCTGCGGTGACTACTGGGGCTGCTGCAATCATTGGGAGAAAAGCCATAGAAACTCCTTGTTGGCAAGGAGTTTAGCATACTTGGAGAATCTGTCGCAAGTACTCCCCGTATTCGTTTTTGGAGAATTTAGCGGCGAGTTTCATGAGTTGTTCTTCGTCGATAAAGCCCATTCGGTAGGCAATCTCTTCGATGCACGAGATCTTGATCCCTTGCCGTTCTTGAATGGCTTGGACGAAGGCGGAGGCTTGGTGGAAGGCGTCAAAGGTGCCGGTGTCGAGCCAGGCGTAGCCGCGGCCGAGGAGGCGGACAGAGAGGCGCCCTTGCTCTAGGTAGACGCGGTTGACGTCGGTGATTTCGAGCTCGCCGCGAGGAGATGGCTTAAGGGTGCGGGCGATGTGGGCTGCGTCGGGGCCGTAAAAGTAGAGCCCTGGGACGGCGTAAGGGGATTTGGGGTGGGTCGGTTTTTCCTCGATGCCGAGGACGCGCATTTGGTTGTCAAAGTGGACGACGCCGTACCGTTTGGGGTCTTTGACGAGGGTGCCAAAAATAAGGGCGCCTTCGGTGAGGGCTGTCCCTTCTCGGAGGAGTTCGGGGAGGTCGTGGCCGTAAAAAATGTTGTCTCCTAGGATGAGGGCGACGGGCTCAGAATGGGTAAAGGCTTCTCCGATGAGGAGGGCTTGGGCAAGGCCGCCGGGTTGGGGTTGGACGGCATATTCGAGATGAAGGCCGAGGTGGGAGCCGTCGCCGAGGAGTTTTTGGAATCGGGGGGTGTCTTCGGGGGTCGAGATGATGAGGATTTCACGAAGGCCGGCGAGCATGAGGACGGAGAGCGGGTAGTAGATCATCGGCTTGTCGTAGATGGGGAGGAGCTGTTTACAGACGGCCAGCGTGGCTGGGTAGAGGCGGGTGCCGCTTCCTCCGGCGAGCAAGATCCCCTTCATGGGGAGGCCGTTCGATAGATGCCGGGAAGGCCCCGGTATCGCTCGTCTTCGTCTAGGCCGTAGCCGATAACGAAGCAGCTTTCTACTTGGAAGAGGGCGTAGTGGGGGCGGTCTCCATTGCTGGATTTTTTTTCAAGGAGGACAAGGCTTCTGATCGAGCGGGGGTGAAGCTCTTTGAGGGCTGCCGTGAGGCGTTGCATGGTCTGTCCTGAGTCATACATATCATCTACGATGAGGAGGTCGCGTCCTTTTATTTTGAGTCTTTCGAGTCCAAAGATCTGGAGCTCTCCCCTCTTCCTCCCTCGATAACTGGAGCATTGTACTGTTTCTAGGCAAAAGGGGGTGGTGAGGGCCCTCATGAGGTCTGCGACGAGACAGATGGATCCTTTGAGGACGGCGAGGATAACGAGATCTTTTTCTTTGTAATCGGCGTCGATTTGACGGGCGACGTCTTTGATTTTTTGCGCAATTTCTTGGGGATCAATGAGAGGTTTTAGGTCCATGAAATGTGCACCCTTCTGCAAGCAGCTGGTCGATGTAAGTAATCATGTAGTCATTCTCAATAAACCGCTTATCATCGAGCATATACTGATGAAAAGGG
>CAIVVG010000040.1 GCA_903909295.1 uncultured Chlamydiae bacterium | reverse complement strand
GGAACCCAGTGGCGTCGCCAGGATCTGGTGTGTGAGGTTGGGCTAGTCTTGGCTGCGCTGCGGGGGCATCAGGTCGGCGGGCAGGGGCCTGGAGTTTGATAGTTATAGGTTTGAGAATCCTATCGGGGCCTGCACCAAATGCTGGCCCTGATCGGAGGTAGTCGTAATGAGGGCCTCGAGCGGTCTTGCTATAGACCACGTTGATGGTGCCGACTGCTGGGTCAGAATACTGACTGGATTCGCGTAGCTCTCTTTGAAGTGTCTCCCCCTTGTCTTCCCATACTTGGATGTGTGTTGTAAACATTTGCGAGAGGGCATACAACTCTGCGACGCCGCCATATTCACTCGGGTTTTTCAGATATTGCAAATAGAGCTCTGGCGGATAATCGGGATCTGGGGAGTTCAATTGACGTAACTCTTCATCAATGCGTTGAATTATGGGAGGAATGGTCTGTAGGGCTTCTTTCCCCATCATGACATCCTGCTTGGCCATCTCCAGTATAAGATTTTGGCTCGCTCTCTCATTTTCCAATGCTTGTTTTCTTGAAGGTTTGTCTGCGGTGGTCGTGTTATATAAATGCCGCATGACAGCCGGGTCTTTCTCTTTAAGCTTCTCTCCCATCCAATGAACTACTTCTTGGCGCAATGGATCCTTTTCTGGGACCGGTTTTCCCGCCTCTCGGAGTCCTTGAATGCAGGAGTGTAGCCAGCAACTTCCATCTGGAGGCACTTGAATAATGGCTTGAGGGAGTACTGCAGGTCCGTGTGCGGGGACTAAAGCTGGTGCTGGGGCGGCTCCTTGGGGAGCGGAGACTGGGCTCGGTGTTACTAGTTTGGGAATAGGCGTTGCTGCCGCTGCGGGGGCAGCAGGTTTTGTGGAAGGAGCAGGAGCTGGCGTTACAGACGGCTTGATTTCCGCTTTTGTGAACTGTACGCAAGTAGTCATAAAATTCCGGAGAGGCTCTTCGAGATTGGGGAGGCTCAGAGGTGTGGAAGCGCCTTGCGCATCCTGACGAGTAATTCCAGCTGTTGTCAGCCTGATGCTTGTGGGCGGGTTCGGGCTATTAAATATCTGTTCAAATTTTGATGCTATTTCTGGGTTATCCTGAATCAGTTTCTCGATGTGTGTTTTTAAATCGGCTGGGGTTAAGTCTTTTGAACAACCCGATGCTTCTGCCTGGAAAAGTTGTGCCCCAATTCTGATGTACGCCCGGAGAGTGGGGGGTGGTGCGGGAAATTGGGCTATCTCGTTGTCTAGTATTCGATTCAGTTCCTCTTGACTAACAAGGGAGCGTGGCCCCTCTGGGGTGGGGAGGGGCTGTGAGGGGGATTCTGGAACGGGAGCAGGGGGGGCGACTGGATTGATTGGAGCCGCTGCGGGCGCTGGGTGGCTGGGGACAGTTGCAGGACTTGCTGCGTTGAGCATGTCCATCGCGCGTTGACCCACTTGTTCAGGAGTCAGAGGGGCGGGAGGGGTTTCTTGGTTCGGAGAGCTGTTGGGAAAATCTCCAATGACCTCATCGAGGATTTGTTCCGCTTCGGGAGCGAGTTGTGGGCGCGGGACTGCCGTTGTGCCAATAACTGAAGAGGCTGCCCTACTTACGCGCCGCTCTGTTTCGGATGTCCCGCTTACAGGAGAATCAGGAGGAGACGAGCGGGGGGGAGTCGCACCTAAGCGGACATCTACTGGTCTGAATGCGTGTGTCATATTAAACATAATAAACTTCCTCTTTTTAATTATAGCATAATACAGATCTGTTTTCAACTAATTACTTAATTTTAAAGATGTTGTATATTTCTTTGGCGTTCAATGACTTATGAAAATCTTGTGGCAAAAAATCTTTCAAAACGGCTATACAGGGAGGTCAGGAGCTTTTGGAGGCTGTATGAAAAACACTCTTCTCTCTGAAATTGCCCGCCGACTAGGGGTTTCCCTCGAGGAGGGCGGTGTCGTCATTTCTAACTACCAGATCGACAGTCGCTTAGTGACGGATGGCACCCTCTTTTTCGCGTTGCCCGGAGAGCGGGTGGATGGGCACCTGTATCTCCAAGAGGTGCGGGAGAGGGGGGGCGTGGCAGCGGTGGTCTCGAAGGGGTATGCGGGGCCGGGGCATGGTTTGGAGCTGCTCGGGGTGGAGGATGTGGGGGAATCTCTCAGGGAGCTCGCTCGGCAGTGGGTGCAGGACCGCCCTGCTCGCATTGTGGGGATTACCGGTTCGGTGGGAAAGACGACGACTAAGGAGTGCGTCGCGGCCCTTTTAGGCGAAAAATTCCGGACGGGGAAGAGCCCTGCGAGCTACAACACGAAAGTGACGCTTCCTCTTACGCTCCTCAATCGGCAGGGAGATGAGGAGGTATTGGTTTTGGAGATGGGGGCGAGCGAGCCGGGCGACATCCGAAGATTGATCGAAATAGCGCCGCCTGAAATCGCAGTGATCACCAAGGTGGCCCTTTGCCATGTAGGGCAGTACCCGGGAGGACTTGCGCAAATTTTGGAGGAGAAGGCGACCATTTTTTCCCATGCGTCAACGCGACTGGCTGTTTACGATCATTCGCTCCAGCTCTCTTTGGCCGTTGAGCGGGTGACTTTTTCTTTAGAGGACCGAGCGGCCGACTATTTCCTTTCGGCCATTGAGGGGAAATACATCGTCGATGAGCGGGGAGTACGGGCGTATGCATTTGAGCTCCCTTTCAAAGAGGGGCACCTTTTGCATGACTTTTTAGCAGCGGTCGCTGTGGCTCGGAGCTTAGGGTTATCTTGGGATGAGATTCAGCAGAGGGTGGCGTTCATCGAGCGGCCTAAAATGCGCTTTGAACGTTTTGAGAAAAACGGGATCGTATTTATCAATGACGCCTACAATGCCAATCCAGAATCGATGCGAGCGGCGCTTGCCCATTTTCCTGAGACAAAAGAGGGGGGCAAAAAGATCGCTGTGTTGGGAACGATGAAGGAGTTGGGGGCGTTTTCCGAGGGAGAGCATCGGGAAATAGGCCGGTTTGCGCAAAAATTTGTCGACCATCTGATCGTCCTCGGTGAAGAGGCAACGCCCCTTTACGAAGGCTTTCAAGAGGTGAAGAAACCGGCAGAGCTCTATCTGCAACTTTCCGACGTAGCGGCTCGCTTGCAAGAGCTCATGAGCCCCGGCGATGCGGTCCTTGTAAAGGGGTCCCGCTCTCTGGAAATGGAAACACTCTTTCACCTTTTGCCGTAAGGGAATTCGATGTTGCTTTGGCTGTTCGATTGGATGAGGGATTCTTTAGACTGGAAGGTTCCCATCGCGTTTTCCTACTTCTCAACGAGGATGATTTTAGCTTCGGTCACCGCTCTTTTGGTGACGATTTTTCTTGGGCCTCGGTTCATTAAAAAACTCTATGAGCTCAAAATTGGCCAGTCGATTCGGAGTGTAGAAGAGTGCCCCCTTTTAGCGCAGCTTCACGGGAAGAAAAAAGAGACGCCGACGATGGGAGGGATTCTCATCCTCTTTTCCATGGCCCTATCTCTCCTCCTTTGGATGGATCTGACCAACGTCTTTACCTTGATTTTACTTGCGACCACTCTTGTGTTGGGCGCGCTGGGAGCCGCCGATGATTACCTCAAACTCCGCTACAAAAATAGCCAAGGGCTCAAGGCCCGCAAAAAGATGTTGATACAAGTGCTCTTCTCCAGCTGCATCGCCCTCTATCTCCTCTGTCCCGATATCACTCAGGCCCTCTCGGGGAAGACGGTTTTTCGAGCGCCGACAGCGAAAGAGCAGAGCATGACGCCAAGAGAAGGAAAGCGCCCCGCCATCCAAGCATCCACGTTAACTACCCAAGAGTACATCGAGCAATTTTACCTCCCCTTTTTCAAAGGGCCTGTGGCGGTCCTCCCCGGAGTGTTCGCTTTTTTATGGATCATCATCGTGATCACCGGCTCGTCCAATGCAGTGAATCTCACCGATGGGCTCGACGGCCTCGCCGCCGGGTGCCTCATCATGGTCTCGCTCGTGCTTGCGCTATTTGCGTTCTTGTCGAACCACATTGATCTAGCCCGCTATTTAAACATCCTCTACATCGAGGGGAGTGGCGAAATCGGGGTCTATCTTTTAGCGATGACAGGCGCTTGTTTGGGTTTCTTGTGGTACAACGGCTACCCGGCACAGGTCTTTATGGGGGACACCGGATCGCTTGCGCTCGGAGGGATTTTGGGGGTGTCGTCTATATTGCTCCGCCGCGAAGTGATTTTGGCTTTGGCAGGCGCGATCTTTGTTGCCGAGGCCCTCTCCGTGATCTTGCAAGTCATCAGCTACCGCTACCGCAATAAGAAGCGGATCTTTCTCTGCGCTCCGCTCCACCACCATTTTGAATACAAGGGCTGGCCCGAGACCAAAGTCGTCATCCGCTTTTGGATCGTGAGCCTCTTGTTTGCGATCTTCGCCGTCGCTTCGCTCAAGTTTCAGTAGTAAGTCTAGAAAATACGGGGGGTGTTTTGGTGAGTAGCTCTACAAAACACGGGGGGTGTTTTAGAGAGGTATTTCTTAACCACTACGTTATTAGTGATTTAGATAATTATTGGCCAGAGGTATGCCTTTGGGTTTCTCGGACCATTGCTGTCGGACCATTGCTGTCAGTATGGCGGAAGTGGCTCACGTAAAAATTTTATTGCTTGGGAATAAAGATTGTTTATACAATCCCATCCTTCAAAAAAAGGGGAAGGTATGGGAACAGCGGTCGAGGGAGATAGTGCTTCAGGAGAGTGCGGAGACGTTGATTATGTCTCGTGGGCTCTGGAGACCGGTCTGTGGGATGGACGCCCCGTTTTAGTAGGAGACGCCGCGATCTTCTCGCAAGAAGTGGCTCTTCGCATCATGGTGCTTTTGGAGTCGGGCCATCCCGCTTTTGATCTCCTCGCCCTCCAACTGGCTCGTATGGGAACAGTAGACCCCGAAGCGCTCTCCCTTTTAGATAAAGAAATCGCCGAACTCAAAATCACCGCTGATGGACAAATTATCCAAGTGGGGTTTGGCAAATGGATCTCCAAAACCTGGAAAAAACACACAGCCGCCATCATCACCGGAATCGTTGTTGTAGCTGTGGCCGCGGCCGTAGTCGCTGTTTCAGTCTGCTCTGCTGGCACTGCCACAGGCGCTGCATTAGCTGGCGCTTCCGCTACCATCGGCGCTCTGGACAATGCCCTCGATAAAAAAGAAAGCCACCATTCTGGGCAAAATATCGTACCCACTCCAGGTCCGGCTTATACCCCACCTCCCTCAGTGGACCTCTCCGTTCCTAAACAAAACTTCTCGCCGCCTCCCATTCCCCCTAGCACATTCAATTTCCAACAAAACGGCCTTTTCATGGGCGATAAAGTGATTCCCTACACGGATCTCGTACCTCACATGCAGCAGGAGAGTATTTTCCCCCGCAATCCAGGCCCTTCACAACCGTCGACCCCCTCCTGGTTTAGCGAAACTCTCATCAACGGATCTCACATTCCAGAGGCTCCCAAACTGGGGCCGTCCATGCCCCCATTCGTGGAGGCCTTTTTCCGAGCTGAGTCGTTCAATCCCACACCACCCAACCCAGAATTTTCTAGTTTCATGTACCAATGGCGGGGTCAGAACTCCTTCCAATCGGGACAGTTCAATCAAGCCATCGACGATTACACCAAAGCGATCCAGCTCACTCCCAACGACCTCAACCTGTACCGAGAGCGGGGCGTCTCCCTCTTCGAACAAGGCCAATACGGCCCTGCCATTGCAGATTACAACACTTACACCTCTCAACTCCCCAAAGAATACCCCTTTGCCATTTCCGAGTTTAGCCTTGGGTTTGTAAAAGGGCTCCCACAGGGCGTGTACGATTCCGGGGAAGGGCTCTTCCTACTCGTCTCTGATCTCATCCGACATCCCATCGATACAAGTAAACAAATGTACGAGTCCATAGAGGCTCTTAGTAAACTCGTTCGCTCAGAAGAGTGGAGCACAGTCAGCCAGGCGCTTGCTCCCGAGATCCACCAGTTAGTGCTCGAATGGGACACCCTCCCCTCAGAAAAAAGAGGGGAGCTCACTGGTTACGCCTTTGGTAAGTACGGCGCAGATATCCTCATCCCCGGCGCCCTAGCTAAAGCGGCATCCCAAGGGCTAAAGGGCGCAGAGGCGTTAGGGGCCATCGGCAAAAGCTTTCGGGCCGCTGAACAAACCCTCCTCCTCGAATCCGCTGCCGCATTGGGAGACACCGCAAAAGCAGCAGAGGTTCTCCAGAGTAGTCAAAAAACTCTCAACCTTGGCGAGATGCTCGGCTTCTCTCCCGGTGAAATGGGACAGCTCAAGCAAGCTGGGAATTTGGAGGGGGCTATCAATAGCGGTTTGGAGACATTAGTCTCTCAATCGGAGAGCGATGTATACAAAGTTGCAATGAGTCAAAATAAACATGCAAGGATGGTGAGAGACTATCTTGATAAGCCAGCCAAAGAGATTCAGAAGGGTATTAATAGCTATGAAAAACAGATCGCTATTCACAAGGATAAAATAGTGAACCCAACAAAATATTATCCAGATTGGGATAAACTAGATCCAAGGCAACGCGAAGCTTTAATCAATAAGAAATGGCCGACAGAAATTCAGGTTTACGAAGAGCAAAAGAAAGTTCTTCAATCTATTCTAGACGAAAGGATTCCTAATGAATGATGGAAAATTTAAAAGGTATGTTATTGCTGCGATAGCTTTGTTGAAAAAGTTGGCTAGAAAAGCAAAAGTAGAAGCGGACAACCCAAAAGAGGGTTTTAGTGACTATGCTGAAGGGGTAATAATGGGATATTACTCAATCATCACCCTTCTAAAGCATCAAGCGTTTGCCTTTTGTATAGATCAAAAAGAGTTGGGTTTAGCGGATATAAAACCTGACATAGATTTACTCGGTCTTGGTAGAAATCCTGATGTAGATGTTTTGGAAGATAATTGGGCAATCGATGTTATGAATGAGGAAAGTCTCAAAGGATATCTTAGTGATTCAGTGACGTTATTGAAAGAGCGCGCGTTTGAGGCAAAAAAAGAAGCGGATAATCTGAAAGAGGGTTCTAAGGGCTATAACAAGGGAGAATTGATGGCTTATCATACGGTCATCTCTCTTATGAAAACCCAAGCTTTCGTTTTCAATATTGATGGAAGAGAGATTGGTTTATCTGATATAGAACCCGAGCGAGATTTACTCTAATATGAGAATTAACAGAAAACAGATACTAGCAAGTTTTCTCGATAACCTTCATAGCATCTCTGATAAAAAATATCAAAGAAGGGTTTGGATAGAAGGACGAGGGCCTGAATGTGATGATTTTGTTGAGACTGTTTGCCGTTTTTTCGGTGACGGCGACCCTATGTTGAAAAACTATAAAGATTTTGAGATTACAGAAAGCCAGTACGGTCTGCTAGTGAACTTTCGCCGAGAATTTAAAGCTTTTTCTAAGGCAAATGACCTGCCACAAGAATTCATAGATACTTCTGAATGGGAAAAGATTGTGGTAATGGCAAAAGTGACTCTAAAGGCGTTTAATCACAAAAAAAGATCTACGTTCAGATTTAGAATGGATTTAATGATACATCGCTTACAAAGGGCCGTAGGGATTTTTTTTCGATTAT
>CAIVVG010000039.1 GCA_903909295.1 uncultured Chlamydiae bacterium | reverse complement strand
GGTCACCCCTTTTTGGATCGTCTTTTCAAAATTTTCATCAGTTAAGTGTTGCACTGCACCTTTGTCGGACATAAAGTACCTTCCCTTTTGACTCCAGTATAGGAGAAAGAACCCTTTTCCGTCTTCCCTTTAATCCCCTCGGGCAGTAGAATGGAGAGCGTCATTCGCGGCCATGGCGGAATTGGCAGACGCGCTAGATTCAGGTTCTAGTCGGGGCAACTCGGTGGATGTTCGAGTCATCTTGGCCGCATACAAGGGGGAAGCTGCGCTTCCCCTCTTTTTTTCACGAACAACTTCAACTCCATCCACCCCCCTATTATGTTAATATAAGTACGAACGTTGGTACAAAAAACTCGATGAAATATTTTTTACAGAACACCCCCTAAGGAGGGCTCCCCTTCGCGCCGGTTTCGTACCAATGTTGCAGGGAGGCAAGCGCCTTGGAGGTGCGCTCGAGGATGGCTTGCTGCATCTCTTTTTTCCCTAGGCCGGCAAACTCTTCCCAATCGATCGAGGTGCCAAAGACGCAGGCTACTTTTCCAAAGAATTTCGGCCATTTTTGATTGATCGGCCAAGCGGCATAGGTGCCGTGCACATAGACGGGGAAGATCCGGCACTCTGCCTTTTGGACTAAAAAGGCAATGCCCCTCTCGAGTGGCTGCAGAGCTCCATCGGGAGAGCGCTGCCCCTCAGGAAAAATAATGACTTTCTTCCCTTCGCCGAGCAGCTGCAAGATGAGGCGGAACGTTTTAATATCGGATGCGTCGCGCTCTACAGGATGGGAGTTGAGGCGGCGAATCATAGGGCCTAGTAGGGGGATGTCAAAGAGCGGCCCCTTGGCTAAGAAGTGGACCTCTTCAGGGCAGGAGATGGAGACTACTTCGGGGTCATAGAGGGAGGCGTGGTTGGCGGCTAAAATGCCGGCACCTGGGCGAAAGTGTTCCCGTCCATAAATTTTTAAACGAAAGCAGGTGCGAAAGAAAAACCGAGCGAGCCAATAGATGAAAAAATAAAAAGGTTTCATCGAGGCGTAGGGCCATTTTTTCTTCGGCTTGAGGTGGACAATTTGTTGAATCACTTGCTCTACCGTTAAATGGGAGGTGTCGATCAACACCGCATCTTTTGCTTGGCAGAGGGGAGAGAGTTTGCGGGTAGAATCGGTCTCATCGCGCGCCTCAATTTCCATCTGGATCTGATCCAAACTCATCTCCGCATCGGGGAATTTGCCCCTGAGCTCGCGGAATCTTCGCTCAGCGCGGATTTTGGCTTTGGCTGTGAGAAAAATTTTCAGATCGGCATTGGGGAATACAACGGTTCCCATATCGCGCCCTTCAAAAACAGCATCGGTCTCTTGGCCAAATTTGCGCTGGATCCGAACGAGCGCCTGGCGAACTTCTCCATAAACGGCTACTTGCGAGGCGACGTTCGAAATCTGTTGGGTCCGGATTGCTTTGGTCACGTCATGGGTGCCGACAAAATAGGAGCGCTCTCCGGCAGGATTGGTCCGGATATGAAAAATAAAGCGGGAGACGAGTTCTTCAACCTGTTTTTGATCTGCGGGATCCACTCCTTCATGAAGGATTTGCCACGCAACGGAGCGATACATCGCCCCTGTATCAAAAAAGGTAAAGCCCAGCCGCTTGGCTACTTCTCTCGCAACGGTTGATTTTCCTGTCCCTGAAGGACCGTCAATAGTAATGATCATATCAATAAGTAGAGGTAAAGAATCGGAGCGGTGAAGAGCAACGAGTCAATCGCATCGAGCCCCCCTCCTAACCCCGGTAAGTTGTTACTGTCTTTTTTATTTGCATCGCGCTTCAAAAGCGATTCTGCGAGGTCTCCAAACTGTCCTACAATTCCTAAAATCAGTCCGAGGAAGACCGATTGTACTGTACTCAGAGGGAGCAGATAAGAAAACCAGTAACTGGTGGCCAATGCACAAGCGAGGCCAAAAAGGGCTCCTTCGACTGTTTTCCCTGGGCTGATATGAGGCGCAAGTTTGATTCTCCCGAGGAGCGTGCCGCAAAAATAGGCTCCCACATCGGTCAGTTTGGTCACTGCGATGAGATACGCTAACCAAAGGCGCCCATCGACACAGGGAAAATAGAGAACCCCCAACATCATCCCCACTGGAACGGCAATGTAGACCAATCCAAATGTGGAGACTGCAAGATCGACAATTGCTCCCGGATTTTTGTTGAAGTGGAGGGCAAAAAGCCCCAATAACCCCGCTCCAAATACCACAATGGGAAGATAGGGGACAGGGAGAACAAAGGAGATTACTTCTCCAATGGTTACAATCGCTAAGAAAGGGAATAGTACCCGTCCCCCTTTATTTCTCGCCAATTGCTCATACTCCCACATGGAAACAGAGGCCAAAAGAGCCGTCAATAACACAATGATCGACTGCACTAGGGGTTGGAAGGCATAGCAGATTAAACAGACCATCACAGGAATCAATAGGACTGAAACAGTCAATCTGCGGACAAAATCTTGCATAGATCTACACTCCCCCTCTTCGATGGCGTCGCTGATACGAGCCAATTGCCTCTGTTAAATGCTTAGAATTAAAATCTGGCCATAGCACATTTGCAATATAAATCTCAGCATACGAAATTTGCCACAAGAGAAAATTGCTCACTCGTTGCTCCCCTCCTGTTCGAATCAACAGGTCAGGATCTCCCCAAGGCGCTGTATCTAAGTAAGATGAAATTAAATCCTCGGTAACCAATTCAGGAGATGTTCCGAGCAATTTCTTAAAAGCGCGGCAGAGTTCGTCGCGCGCACCGTAGTTGATCGCCAATACAAGATTGATTTTGGAGCCCCCTGCGGTGAGCTGTTTCGTCTCTTCAAGGGCTTTTTGCACAGACGGGGGCAATTGAGAAACATTGCCGATCGCATCGAGCCGAACCCCGTCTTGAATCATCTCTGCTCGTTTTTGAACGAGGTAAGTTTCCAAAATCCCCATAATCGCTTCTACTTCTTCCTGGGACCGTTTCCAATTCTCGGTAGAAAAGGCATATACAGTGATCGTTTTAACTCCCAGATCAGCCGCGGTCTTCAGCGCCTCAGTCAGGGCCTCAGCTCCCTTCCAATGCCCCATCATCGAAGGGACTCCCCCCTCTTTGGCCCAGCGGCGATTGCCATCCATGATGATCGCGATATGTTGGGGGACAGTCATTGGAAAAAGGGTTCCAGCCAAATCGTTTTTTCTCGGTCGGGACCCACAGAGATAAGCGCAACCGGGAGCTCGCAAAGTTCCTCTATGCGGCGAATGATCTTTTTTGCTTGAGACGGCAGCTCATTGTACACTTGCACATTTTGAGTGGACGTTTTCCAGCCCGGAAGAGTTTCATAAATGGGGTGTACCTGAGCCAGCTCTTCCACGGTCGGAGGGAAATGGTTGAGGTGTTTGTACCCCACACAAATCTTGACCTCATCTAACTGATCCAAAATATCGAGCTTCATGAGGGCTAGGTGGGTGACGCCATTCAACATGGCCGTATGCCTTAAGAGAGGGATATCGAGCCATCCCATGCGCCGCTTGCGCCCCGTGGTCGTCCCAATCTCACGAGAGGCCCGGTGGTCGGGGAAAAGGGCCATTTCCTCTCCGCTCAGTTCGGTTGGGAAGGGGCCATTCCCCACGCGGGTTGTATAGACCTTTGCCACTCCCAGAACTTGGGCGATTGCGGAGGGGCCTACGCCCAACCCTGAGCAAACGCCCCCTGCGAGGGTACAAGAAGAGGTAACGAAGGGATATGTGCCAAAAGTATTATCGAGCAGAGCCCCCTGGGCCCCTTCAAATAAAATCCTTTCCCCTTTCTTGCCCGCCCGATAGAGCATCTCCTCCACAGGTCCCACGAGAGGGGCCAGTCTCTTTGCATAACCCCGATACTCCGTGAGTATAGGCTCTAGAGCAAGGGGCTCGTGACCGTAGAGACCCTGGAGTTCCCGGTTTTTGAGCTCTAAGGTCGCTTTAAGGCGGTCGGGGAAACTCTCTGAGAGGAGGTCCGCGATCCGAAGGCCACACCGGTTGGCCTTATCGGCATAACAAGGGCCAATCCCACGGCCGGTCGTTCCCACGGCAGATCCCCCTTTTTGCTTTTCAGCGAGTTGATCGATGAGTCGATGGTAAGGGAGGATGAGGTGGGCGTAAGGAGAGATGTAAAGCCGGTTTACATATTGAACGCCGTGTTTGACGAGCCCGAGGGTTTCCTCCAAAAGCGAGGCGGGATCGATCACAGTCCCCCCTCCTATATAGCACTTGGTATGGGGGAACAAAATCCCAGAGGGGATGAGGTGAAAGCGGTACTCCTGCCCCCGATCTACGACGGTGTGGCCCGCGTTATTGCCGCCCTGCGCCCTTGCGATATGGACCGCTTGTTCAGAGAGAAGGTGCGTGATTTTCCCCTTCCCTTCATCCCCCCACTGCATTCCCATGATCGCGACAGTTGTCATAGCAATTCCTCTTTAAAACCAGAGGTCATTATAGATGAAGCGACGATAAAAAGCTAGACAAGTGAAAGGTTTTTGCGTATCTTTGTGTCCTTTATGGAAAAGCGCAAAAATTGGCAGTTGTTCTTGATTCTCACGGTCATCCTATTGACCGGCTACAATATTCTCCCGACGGTTTTCTATTACGCAAAGCCGCTGAAACAGCCTATCGAGAGCGTAGACGCTCAAAAAATTGCTGGTGCCATTGAACAGCGCATCAACAATTTGGAAGCAGAGGCGAAAGAGTGGGTCGCATCCTATTGCGAACATCTCCACATTCAGCCGAGATCCGTCCAGCTCGATACTCCTCAGAGAATCTCCGTAGAGTTCGATAAGCTCTCCGATGCCAAGCGGCTCCGCGCTTACCTGTCTCGCGCAGGAGCGCTGATCCCCTTCGTACCTGCCCAGCTGCGCCCTCTTCCCGGAGATGGAAAAGAGGTCTTGATCGAGCGGCTCATCCCCGTCCATTTCGACCGAACCTCGTTGGAATTTGCGGCCAAAGGCTCCGATTTATACCGGGCCATCATTCAAGACCGCGCCGAACAAATTGAGCGGAGCCAACCTCTTTTCACGGCACATGTTGATTGGGAAAAAGAACAAATCGGGCTCCGATTACGCGATGGAGCGACTCCTTCAGAGCAAGAAAAGGTAAATGCGATTGCGAGCATTGCTCAAGCGACCAACGAAGACATCGAAGAGCTCCACATTGCTTTCCACAAACTCCAAGGAACAACGGGTGTTTTAGCACTCAATGTGAGCCAGATTCTCGAGACGCAAGCGCAGCAAATCACAAAAGCGCTCAAGACAGATTGGAATCCCTCCCACCCCGACTTTCAAGCTTTAAGCGTTATCGATCCAGAGGCTTTTGGCAAGTTGCCCATCGAAGAAAAAGCGCTCTGCCTCGTCGTCTATCCTGCAAACGGCTCTCTGTTTGTGATCGGTAAGGGATTTGACCAAATTCTGCAAAACTACTCTCCCCATCCGGAGGCAGAAGAATCGAGAGCCATCACCGGCGACTTCCAAAAGTTAGCGCTTCTCCTACGGCAAAACGGTTTCTTCGCCCACCAGGGGATGTCTGATAAAGATCTGATTTTTGAAAAAGTGGGCAGCTACGCCCCTCTTCTCGCTGCTAGCCGAGAAAATTTCCAAGTCCACGGCTCTCAAAAATACGCGTTTCTCGAGTTGTCCACTGTGGAACAAAGATTGATAGCCCTCAATCAGATTGAGACCCAGATTCACGAGGATCTGCTCAAAGCGCGCGACGAATTCAACACAGCTCGCATCAACCTCGATCCAGAGAAGCGCTACGATGCTCCCCCTCCCACAAAAGATATATTCTGGAGCAATCTCACCCTCTCTGCCCGCAAATGGCTTCGCGGAGATGAGAAGAAGGTGATTCGTTGGGGCCTCGACCTCTCCGGCGGCAAAACAGTGCAACTCGAACTGCGCGATGCCAATGGGCAAAAAGTGACAGATGACGCCTCCCTCAAACAAGGGATGAATGAGCTCTACACACGAGTCAATAAAATGGGCGTGTCCGAGGTGGCCATCCGCCAAGTGGGCACTCAAATCGTCCTCGACTTCCCCGGCTCTCAGATGCTCAGCGCATCCGATTTGATCCAAGCTTCCTCGATGTATTTCCACATCATCAACGAAACGTTCTCTCTCCAAAATCCAGCCCTTGCACAAGACGTCAATCGCTTCTTGCAACAGATCTGGAATGAAGCCGTAGTAACCCGCAAAAAAGACGCTTCTGATCTCAATCTCATCGCTTGGAAACACCTCACAGAAACAGAACTGGGCCGCACATTGGCCTCTCAGGGGCTCCAGTTTGCCGCTCCCAAAGACACCAGCTTAAGCAGTGCAGTGGATGAGACAGTCTCCAAAATCGCCGTTCTACGAGGGAACACCCCCTCCGAATGGCACGGGCAAACGCACCCTCTGCAAATCGTCTTTCGCAACCATGTCCTAGAGGGCTCTGACCTCGAGCACATCCGCGCGAACTACGACCCCAATAAGGGAAATTACCTCAGTTTTGACGTCCAAGGCGGTAGTGCACGCGAGCAGTTCCAATCGTGGACTTCCCGCTTTTCTAAAGATAAGATCCAAGGAACAGCTTACGAAGCAGCTTCTCGCGGCCAAGGCTGGCGCATGGCTGTTGTCCTCAACGACACCGTCATCGGCGCTCCTACGCTCAACTCAGAACTGCGAGACAGCGCGATGATCAGCGGCTCCTTTACACAGCGAGAAATCAATCAACTCGCCGCCGATCTCAAAGCCGGATCTCTCACCTTCTCCCCTCACATCCTCTCTGAGAAAAACGTCAGTCCCGAATTGGGATCTGCTGAGAGATGGCAAGGCATTATGGCCACCTTAGTCGCGCTCCTCCTCGTCATTGGCGCGATGGTTGTCTACTACCGCTTTGCAGGAATCGTCGCCTCCGTCGCCGTTCTCTTTAACTTGCTCATCATTTGGGCGACCCTTCAAAATCTCAATGCCACTTTGAGTTTAGCGGGTATCGCCGGGATCATTCTCAATATCGGCATGGCGGTCGATGCGAACGTCCTCGTCTTTGAGCGCATTAAAGAGGAATTTGCCCTATCTGGGAAAATCGGCTCTGCGATCTCAGCCGGTTATAAGAAGGCCTATAGCGCCATCGTCGACTCCAACGTCACCACGATCATCGCAGCGCTCATTCTCCTCAATTTTGATGCGGGCCCCATCAAAGCATTTGCCATTACGTTGATCATCGGCATTGTCTCTTCGATGTTCACGGCCCTCTTCATGACCCGCTACTACTTCGCAGGGTGGATCCAAAATCCAAAAAATCAAACCCTCAAAATGGCCAATTGGATCACCGCGCGAAAAGTGGACTTCCTCAAAATGGCCAAGCCCGCATTTGTCATCACGGCTCTGATCGTGCTCGCCGGAGGAGCGCTTGCATTTTCTCGAGGGAACTCCCTCTTTGGCATGGATTTTACGGGCGGTTACTCGCTCAATATTGAATTGAAGGGCAGCGAGCCTAGTTACACGGCCCATGTCGAGCAAGCGCTCACAGCCGCTGGCGCCTCTCCCCGCGATTTCCAAGTGCGCGAACTCGACCCGGCCACCCACGTTCGCCTCCTCTTTGGAACCAACATGGACCAACCAGGAAAACCGTTCCACGATCATAAGCCTATTGAATGGATCTCGAGCGCCCTCGCATCGAGCCATCTACAACTCGCCGCCCAAAGCGCAAGCCAGCTCGATACAAATTGGACCGCCATGAGCGGACAAATGTCCGACACGATGCGCAACCATGCGATCATCGGATTGCTCATCTCCCTGGTCTGTATCTTCATCTATCTCGCCTTCCGCTTTGAGTACCCCTTTGCCGCAGCGGCAACAATCTGCTTACTCCACGACGTCCTCATCACTTTAGGGCTTATCGGACTCCTCAATGCGTGCGGAGTCCCCGTGCAAATCGACCTCAATACGGTGGCTGCGATCATGACCATTGTCGGCTATTCCCTCAATGACACGATCATCATCTTCGACCGCATTCGAGAAGAGATGCACCTCCACGCTAACGTCCCCCTCCCGCAGCTAGTGAATCAGGCCCTCAATTCCACATTGAGTCGCACAGCGATCACCTCCGGCACCACACTTCTGGTGCTGATTGCGCTGGTCACTCTCGGTGGCGCTTCGATTTTCAGCTTCTCGCTCGTGATGACCTTAGGGGTGTTCTTTGGAACTCTCTCCTCTTGGTTTATTGCAGCGCCGCTGCTCCTCTATTTCCACCGCAAAGTCGCGCATGGATAAGGCTCATCAAGAAAGAAATAACAGGGATCGGCCGTCCCCGAAGCGGGGCCCCCGAGCCGGCAGGAGCGCCGAAACGGCGGCAGGATGCTGGGGAAGCCCCACAGCCCCAACG
>CAIVVG010000038.1 GCA_903909295.1 uncultured Chlamydiae bacterium | reverse complement strand
TCGGTTACTAATCCGCAGCCGCGCTCCGGCAAAAAAGACATCAGCCAGGAACAGAAAAATCTCAAGGCAGCGGTACTCTCCGTCCTCGATCTGGCGCGCGACGAATCGAGCGACAAGGAAACGGTGCGCCTGCTGCTGGAACCGAAATCCTCGCGTCTGGACCCGGCGGCTTTCATGGCGGTGCTTCCGTTGTCTTGGGGAGCAAATGTTGCGGTATGTTCTCTCGGTTCTCTTTTCTATCGCCTGACAGTGGAGCCCAATTGTGCCTACAAATTCGCCATTCCCTCGCTTGCGGGAGGGGCTTTCGCCCTGACATCCCAAACCGCGCTTGCAGACATCATCCACGGAGTTGCTTTCAGCTCTTTCAACTCCTTGGTATCGACCTCTCTTTCCACCCTGCCCCTATTCCTCTATTTCGCCTACGTAGTGCTCACAGTAAATTACGACGTAAATAGCAATAGCCCCTGTTGTTCTGGTTCACAAAAAAAATAAATCTCATCCCTGGCGCAAGATGGAGTGAAACCGCAAAATGAGCTGCGGCAAGGCACTTGCCGCCTTATCCCCCCATCCAGAGAGAGGCGAGTTGGTGGGTGAGGGCGGAGACGAGGGCGGCTCCTGGCAGAGTGAGGACCCAGGCGAGCATCAGTTTCTTATAGATGCCCCAGTTGACGGCCTTGTGCTCTTTGGCGGAGCCGACGCCGGTGATGCTGCCGGCGATCATGTGGGTGGAACTAATCGGCATGCCGAGAAAGCTCGCTGCGAGGATGACGCAAGAGGCGGCAGTTTCAGCGGCAAATCCTTGCACGGGCTCGAGCTTGGTGATGGAGTAGCCCATCGTGTGGATAATGCGAAAGCCCCCGGAAGCGGTGCCGAGGCCCATCACGACCGCGCAGGAGAGGATGACCCAGTAGGGGATCGCCGGAGAGGCGATGTAGCCTCCCGCAAAAAGGCCGAGGGTAATAATCCCCATGCTCTTTTGCGCGTCGTTCAAGCCGTGGGAGAGGGCGACGAGGCAAGCTGAGCCGATCTGGAGGTGGCGAAAGGCCTTAGCTCCATGTCCGTCCGATTTGCGCCGGAGGTAAAAGTAGAGGAGTTTCATGAGGCCAAAGGCCAAAGCGAATCCGAGGAGAGGGGAAAAGATCATTGGGAGGACGACCTTATCGATCACCCCTGCCCATAAAATCGTGCTGGGTCCTTCGTGAAACCAGGCGGCGCCAACGAGGCCGCCGATCAGGGCGTAAGAAGAACTGCTCGGAATACCGTAATACCAGGTGAGGAGATTCCAGAAAATCGCTCCGATCACGGCGCAAAGGACGACCATCTGCGTGGCGGTGTTGGTGTCGACGAGACCAGTGGCCACCGTTTGGGCAACACCGCTGATTTGGGTGGCCCCCACAAAGTTGAGCGCCCCTGCCATGAGGATGGCAGCCAGCGGCGTGAGGACGCGGGTCGCAATCACGGTCGACACCACGTTGGCGGCATCGTGGAACCCGTTTGTATAGTCAAAAATAAGCCCTAGGATGACGATCAGAATGATGATTTCCATAGCATCTACATATAACCCATTGAAGAGGGGGATTGCAAGAAAGGTTTTACATCGCATATACTGATGAACTTTACGGAGGTTTTTATGTTCAGAGCTCTGCTCGTGTTTCTCACTGCTTTTTTAACTGCTCAAACTCAAGAGGTACAACCTGTGACTACAAAAAATCCCATTGTGATTTTTGAAACTACCGTCGGCAATTTCGAGGTTTCTTTAAAGCCCGATATCGCTCCCAAAGCTTGTGAAAATTTTCTCGGTCTCGTCCAGAAAAAATACTACGAGGGAATCGTCTTCCACCGGATCATCAAAAACTTCATGATTCAAGGGGGAGATCCTACAGGTACGGGTGCCGGAGGCGCTTCTCTCTGGGGCAACAACTTCATCGATGAGTGCGTAGCTGCCGTCCGATTTGATAAGCCAGGTCTCCTCGCTATGGCTAACCGCGGTCCCAACACCAACGGAAGTCAGTTTTTCATCACCACTGTCGCCACTCCTTGGCTCAATATGAAGCACACCATTTTTGGCGAAGTGACGAGTGGATACGACGTCGTAAAGAAGATGGAAGGTGTCCGGACAGGCCCTGGCGACAAACCGATCGACCCAGTGAAAATCATCAAGATTTCCATAAAGTCTTAGCTTCGAAATATTCTGTGTTGCTAGAATGCAGAATGTTTCTAAAAAACTTTTTACCTGGAGTTTCTATGCATGGTATTTCGATTGATTGGCTGGGCGTTTTGGTCGCTGCAGTTTTGAATATGGTCATTGGGTTTGTTTGGTACTCGAAGTGGCTCTTTGGCCCGTTGTGGCTCAAGTTGGCTGGAGGGGAAAGTTCACACATGGGTGATGCGAAACTCGCTTTGCTCAGCACGTTTGCCTCTTCTTTAGTCATCGCTTTTTTTATCGACTTTTTTGAGGCCCATATCGGCGTTACGACCGTCTCCGACGGAGTTTTTATCGGCGTATGCGCTTGGGCTGGATTTGTCGCCACCACGCAGATCGGCTCGGTCATCTGGCTAAAAAGACCTTTTAAACTCTTCTTGCTAGATACAGGGGCGAAATTGCTCTCTTTTGCCGTCATGGGCGGTATTTTAGGCGCATAGTACTTGACTTATGGAGACACTCTCCCTTAAACGGAAGAATATGGCGTTGAACCCAAAACCGAAGCGACTGCTCCTCATCACCTCTTCTGGAGGGGGTGGGCTTTTGCAGACAGCAACAGCTAAAGAGCAAGAAGTTCGGGTTCAAGATCCCAGCACCATCATCCTTCGTCGCGATGTGATGAAGGACTGGATGTGGGGGGTCATCGGCGATTTCTTCGTCCATCGCTGGAATCAGGCGCAAATTCGGGGGAATGTCGCCGTTCAAGGGTTTTATGTCTGGGGCCAGAGAGTCATTGACGGATTCTTGTGGCCCAATTATTTCTTCTGCGGCCTCTACACCCTCTTTAAAGAAGATATCGACCGAGTCATCGACACGCAGCCGATGGGAACAGGTCCCCTCATTCAGGCCCTGCGGATTTTCAACCGCTTCCGCTCAAAACAAGTCCTTTTGGAAAAAGTGCTCGTCGATCTACCCACAAAAAGAGCCATTCACTTCTTTCGCCCCATTAAAAAGCTCTCCAAGAAGAGTCGCAAATGGGTCAAGCTGGTGACCATAGCTCCTCTCCTCGAAGAGGGGCAGACACGCGAGCAATTTTGGCAAAAGCACTGCAAACTCTCCGACTGCGAAGTGCAGTATGAAGATGTGTATGTGCGGCAAGCATTTAAAAAATACCAAGGGGTGGGCAAGGCGACAGAGGCAAAGAATTATACTGTTCGCTTCAAGACACCGGACGAGCTGGCTCTCATGAAGAGAACCTGCACACGCGGTCAGATTGCCTTTCAGGAGGGGACTTCTGAAATGCACTTCCACGTGGGATCGCAAGATCGAGTCATCACAGTCCTCTTGGGTTCTCAGCCCGCCGCTGAGGCCACCCTCAATTACGTAAAAGCGGTAGTCGAGCTCGCTCGCCATCCCTCTTCTGGACGCTTGCCGATGCACCTTTTCCTCTTCTGCGCAGACCACAAAGAGGGGGGGCTGTTTCAGCGGGTCTCCAACTGGGTGGCTTCCGTAGAAAATTACCCAGAGCACCTCTCCATCATCCCCTTCGGATTTCAAAATGACGATGTGATCGCACCGCTATTTTCTCGCAGCGACCTCACCTGCACCCGTTCCGGAGGGCAGACTGCCATGGAACTGATTTGTGTGAGCAACGGAGAGATGTGGATCCATTCAGAGGCCAAACCGAAACAGGGCGGCCTTTCTAACGAAGACCTCCTAGCGGGGATTCCCGGCTGGGAGTCGGCGAGCGCCGCATACCTACAAAAAATCTATGGAGCTAAACTCATCACTCCACACACCTTCTTTGAACTAGCAGTGCCTGTTTTCAGGCAGGCACCTGCCCAGCGGTTCAAGACTGGTTGAGCATCTGGACTAACCCTTCCCAGTTGCGCGACTGGAAGTAGGGCTGGATGATTTCAGGACTTACCCCTACTTCTTGGGCAAACGGGGTGAGGTATCTATTCAAAGCCCCTTTATCGGCCTCTCGGTTTAAGTTTGCGCTGAGGCCGTCGAGCAATTGCCCTTTTTTCAAAAAGTCCTCAAAGATCACAGGCATATACGATTTGAGAGTCGGATTGGAAAAAATGGTCCCTAAAAATTTGAGCGGGTGGACCGGATTGATCTGGGATCCGATGAATTCGAGATGTTTTCGGTTCTTAAAGAGGGTGAGCCAGCTTTGCTCCTTCATCGCCGTGATGAGCTCTTCAATATAGTCCTTGTGATCTTTTGAGCACAAAAGCTTATCATAAGTCATCTCCTCTTGGGCAGCGGGGGGGATTTTGATGATAGACCCGCTCAAAGAAGCGGTGACGAGCGTAAGTGCAAGCAGCATTTGTTTCAACATGAGAAAACCTCCATTTTCGGGTCATTCTCTCATAAGGGGATCTTTCCTTGCATCAAATTCTGATTCGCCTCTATCCTAGAGTCTGTGAAAAAAGTGCCCGTTCTCCTTTGTTTGCTCCTCTCTCTTTGCTTGGTGGGCAAGGGTTGGTACCTTGCAAAAGGGGGCTTT
>CAIVVG010000037.1 GCA_903909295.1 uncultured Chlamydiae bacterium | reverse complement strand
ATCTGATCCGCAGGGCGATTTTTGGGAGGTGGATTCTTAGAAAATTTAGGCGATTACTTTCGTGTTTTACGTGTTTAGAACCAGAGGGTTGTGCACTATGAATTTATTTTTTGTCCAGTACAGAGAAAAAATCAATTAAACCATCTGTTTAAATAGCCTTGGAGAACTGACCTTTGTGGAGGTAAGCGTCGAAGGCGCTTGCGACGGAGCGGATGAAAAGTCTGCCGAGGGGGGTGGGGGTGATTTTGTGGAGAGTCTGTACAATGAATCCCTCCTGTTCGAGCTGGTCCAATGAGCCTTGGATCCCCATAAAGTAAGTATCGAAGTCGCCGGGAAATTTCCGCTTGTCGAGTTCAAACTGGCACATGAGCGATTGGATGGCCCAGCGGCGGAGCAAATCGTCTTCGCTGAGGGCGAAGCCCCGATGGACGGGGAGGCGCCCCGCTGCGACTGCAGTTTGGTAATCTCCCAGTTCTTTGAGATTTTGGAAGTAGGTGTTTTCTAAAAAGCCGATCGCTGTGAGTCCAAGCCCAATCATATCTTGCGCTAGTTGAACGGAGTACCCTTGGAAATTGCGGGTGAGTTTTTTCTCTTGGTAAGCTTTTGTCATCGGGTCGCTCGGAAGAGAAAAATGGTCCATGCCGATGGCTGTGTAGCCGGCCTCCATCAATTTGGCGCGTGCGGTGACGTAGAGTCGAAATTTTTCCTCTGTGGAGGGAAGGGTTTCATCGGGAATGGCTTTCTGATGCTCTTTGAGCCAAGGGACTTTTGCGTAGGAGTAGAGAGCGATGCGGTCGGGCTTAAGCGAAATGATCCGGTCGATCGTCTTCGAGAAGCGCTCTACAGTCTGGTGGGGAAGTCCATAGATGAGATCCATATTGATCCCTTCAAAACCGAGGCGGCGTCCCATTTCGTAGCTCATCACCGTCATCTCTTCGCTCTGGCGGCGGCGCACCGCCTCTTGCACAACTGGATCGAGGTCTTGGACACCGAAGCTGATGCGGTTAAAACCGAGCTCTTTTAAGAGGGAGAGCTTCTCCCCTCCATCGGCGTAGACAGTGCGGGGGTCGACCTCAATGGAGATCTCATCTTGGGGTCCCCAGCTAAAATGGGAGCGAAGCGCGGTCATGACTTGGGTCAGTTCGGAAGCGGTCAGAGAAGTGGGAGTCCCCCCTCCAAAGTGGAGCTGTGTCACACTCCTTTTTGTAGAAAAGGAGTGTGCGACCCGTCCAATTTCGTGGAGGAGGTGGTGACAGTAGGTGGCTTGCCGTTCTGGTTTCCGATTGAGGACGACCGAGCAAGCGCAAAAGAGGCACATCGTTTTACAAAACGGGATGTGGAGGTAGAGAGAAAGGGGTTTGGTGGAGGCGTTGAAAGAGGTGAGTTTGCTTTTCAACAACTCTTCTGTCTGTGGGGCAAATTGGGGGGCTGTTGGGTAGCTGGTGTAACGTGGAACGGGGCGGTTCCATTGGTTGAGGAGGGAGGGCTCGATGTAAATGAGATCATCCTTCATGCAGGGGTCCCCTCTGCAAAACAGAAGAATTCACCGCAGAGACGCAGAGAACGCGGAGGTCTCAGAGAAAAATAAAGAATCAATGGGACTTCCTCTGCGTCTCTGCGGTCATTTTTCGAATTCAACGAGTGCCTCGGCGACCAATGCTTTCACCGATTCTACAGGCATGTCCGGTTTTAAGCCATGCCCTAAATTCAAGATGAAGCTGGGGTCGCCGTGCATGGAATCGAGAAGCCTGCGTACCTCAGCCCGAATCACCGGGATCGGTTGGTACAAAAGCTCCGTGCTCAAATTCCCTTGCAACACTCTCTTGAGGCCTACCCTCCTTCGCACTTCGGGCAAAGGAGTGTGCTCGTCTAAGCTGAGCGCTACGGAAGGGATAGCGCTCCATTCATCGAGATACAAAGCGCCCTCTCGCATAAATACAATCGTCGGGACGGAAGAGGCGCTCACCAGCCGCTGGATGTAGGGAAGGGAGAACTCCAAGAATTCTTCGCGGGAAAGGAGGTTGGCCCACGAATCAAAGATCTGAATGGCTTGGGCGCCCGACTGGATCTGGAAACGGATACTCGCTTCAGTGACCGCAGCCAATTTATCCAGAAGTTTGTGAAAGGCCTCTTTCGGCCACTCCTTGTAGTTTTCCACCAAATAGGTGGCGACGGTAAAGGGGGCTCCACAAAAGCCGATGAGGGGCACCTTGAGAGAGGCTCTGAGCATCCGGATCGTCTCTCCGACGGGCGCTAGAGCCTCTTCTACCGGAACTAATGGCAAAGAGTCGACCATCGCAGGGGTGACGAGCGGTGTGACCACAGGCCCTTCTCGGAAATCGAGCTTGAGCCCTAAAGCGAGCGCTACGGTCGTGATGTCTGAAAAGAGGATCGCCGCATCGACGCCGAGCAAGTCAATCGGAAGCAGGGTCACTTCAGCTGCGAGCTCAGGGGTAAAGAAGAGCTCGCGCAAACTCCACTGCTTCCTCAGAGCTCGGTATTCGGGGAGATAGCGCCCCGCCTGGCGCATAAGCCAAACGGGAGGGCGTCCCCGATTTTGCCCAGCTAAGGCGTCGAGCAGTCGCATCAGCGCCTTGGGTTGATGAGTCTTTCTACAATGGCATCGACTGTAAACCCAAATTCTTGCGCGAGATCGGGAGCGGGAGCGGAGTGACCGAACCCTTCCATGCAAATCGCGACTCCCTCTCTGCCGATGTATCTGTGCCAACCAAAGTCGGTCGCAGCTTCTACCGCAACGCGGAGACCCAAATCTCCCTCGACAACCGACCGTTTGTAATCATCGCTTTGCTTTTCAAAGATCTCCCAGCAAGGCATCGATACAACGCGCACACTCTTATCTACTTTCTCTAAGCGCTCTGCGACTTCCATCGCCAAAGAGACCTCCGAGCCAGTTGCAAAAAGGGTGAAGTCTGGTTTTCGTTTTTCTTGTCTCACAATATAAGCCCCTCGCCCCATCCCTTCCGCAAAGGGGATTTTGGTGGCGGCCAGATCGGGGAGGTTTTGGCGCGACAGGACAATCGCCGTCGGCCCTTTGTAGCGGAGCGCAGCGAGCCACGCCATCCGCACTTCGTGCGAATCGGCTGGGCGAATCACGTGCAAATGGGGGATGGCCCGAAGAGCGGCTAAGTGCTCGATCGGCTGGTGGGTAGGGCCATCTTCGCCCAGGAAAATGGAGTCGTGCGTAAACTGGTAAATGGTGTGATAAGGAGAGAGGGCGGCTAACCGAATGGCATTGCGCATGTAGTCGGAAAAGGTCAAAAACGTCCCGCAGAAAGGCTGGATCATCCCCGTCAACGAAAGACCGCTGGCCATCGCCGCCATCGCAAATTCGCGAACGCCGTACTTGATGTTGCGCCCGCCAAACTGCCCAGGCCCGATGACAGACAAATCCTTCATCATCGTCAGGTCGGAACAAGAGAGGTCGGCAGAGCCGCCGTAGAGCTGCGGCAACACCCGGCCGAGGGTTTGCAAACAGACTTGGGACGAAGAACGAGTCGCCATCGGCGATTTGATCTCGATTGCATTCAAGGTCGCTTCCAAATCGGCAGGGAGAAAGGAAGAGGCCATTTTTTCATAGTCGGCGGCCAGTTCGGGATACGCCTTTGAAAAACGGCGGAACATCTCATTCCAATCGCTTTCTAACTCGGCCTCTTTTTCCAGTTTGTTCTCAAAGAAAGTTCTCACCGATTGAGCGACACAAAAATCTTCTTTCGGAAGGCCGAGTGCCTCTTTTGTGGCAGCGACCTCTTCAGGCCCGAGTGGGGAACCGTGCACTTTATGGGTCCCTGCTTTATGGGGAGACCCTTTGCCAATCACAGTGCGCAAAACGACTAAAACAGGCCGCTCCTGTTTCTTGCGAATCTCCCCAAAAACCGCTTCCATCCGATCGAAGTCATACCCATCGACCTCATAGACGTCCCATCCATAGGCTTTGTAGCGCTCCTTGGTGTTTTCCGAGCAAGACTCTGAGAGGGGCCCATCGAGCGAAATATTGTTCGCGTCGTAAACCAATATTAAATTATTGAGTTTGAGGTGGCCCGCAAGAGAGGATGCCTCTGAAGAGATCCCCTCCATGATACACCCATCTCCCGCCACACAGATCACCTTGTTCGTAAAGAGAGGAAACTCCTCCCGGTTGAACTTCGCCGCCAAAATCTTCAGACCCAACGCCATCCCCGCCGCATTGCCGACCCCCTGTCCGAGAGGACCTGTCGTCGCCTCGACGCCCGGAGTCATCCCATACTCGGGATGGCCCGGCGTCTTGGAATGGAGCTGACGGAACTGCTTGATCTGTTCTAAGGGGAGATCAAACCCCGACAAGTGGAGGCAGGAGTAGAGCCACATCGAGCCGTGGCCCGCTGAGAGGACCAGGCGATCCCGATTGGGCCATTTTGGATTTTTCGGATTCTGGAGCAAAAACGCCCCATAGAGGAAAGCTCCCAGCTCTGCGCAGCCCATCGGCATGCCCGGATGGCCCGAGTTGGCTTTCTGCACTGCCTCGATCGAGAGCTGCCGAATCGCATTCGCGACCTTTCCGAGCTGTTTCTTTACGTCTTCGTCCATATCCGTCCCTTTTCTTGAAGGACTCCATTTTGAGCCAAAACCCCCTATCCCTGCAATGCAAATTTCACCACCGGATTCAAATTTAACCGCAGAGACGCAGAGAACGCGGAGGTCTCAGAGAAAAATAAAGAAGCAATGGCACTTCCTCTGCGATCTTTGCGTTCTCCGCGTCTCT
>CAIVVG010000036.1 GCA_903909295.1 uncultured Chlamydiae bacterium | reverse complement strand
TCCTTTTCTGGGTAACGTGGAGAAAATTTCGCCGCGCCTATCAAATTCCCTCGCTAGAACCCAAGGACCGCATCCGGCTCACTGCTTTCGCTGTCTCCCTCTGTGTGACTTTGTGCACACTCCAATTCAATGCATCCATCATGCGCTGCTACCTCTGGGTCCATTTAGGAGTGTGCATGGGATATATCCGTTACTTACATGCCAAGGCCTCTAGCACCCTCTCTGGAGAAATTCCGCTCATGCAAGAGCACCCAGTACGCCTACTTTCAAATCCCAAATGAATACACGGGAGGGTGTCTCTTGCGACAATCGGGACAACACGCGGGCCAATGCCGCCCCACCGCTCAGGAGCTGTGGGGCCGTGTAGGGCCAAGGTGAGGCACCCTAGAGCCGCGGCTAAATGCATAATCCCCGTATCCACGCTAATGACCGCTCTTGAGGCTGCGAGAAGCAGCGCCGTCTCTCGCAGGGAGAGCTTTCCCGCCACCACTTCGATCTCTTCGGGACACCCCAATCGTTGCCTGACCTGCGCACAGCGGCTGAAATCTCGGATGCCCCCCGTGAGAATAATGCGATACCCCCTCTCGATGAGCCTCCCAATAAGGGCTACCCAATGCTCCTCAGGCCACTCCTTCCGCGCTGCCTGCGATCCTCCCGCGCACAGATGGATGACGATTTGAGTCATGTCTTTTGAAACAGGGACGAGAGGCATCAGCACGGGAAAGCTTGTAGGAACAACCCCCAATAAACGAATCAAGTTACGCCCATTTTCGAGCTCGTGTATGGGCTGATGCAGCACCGTCTCATCATAGACAAAATGGCGATATTGCCCAGCCGTTTGAAATCCCCATTTTCTTGTAGAACGACTGAAAAAAGAATAGACTGCATTGATCCTGGCCCAAGAGCCAAAATCGATCCAGATATCAAAGGAGTATGCCCAAATTACGGAGAGCGATTTCCATACATGAGTCACGGCGATCTGAACGACTCGAATCCCGGGAATCAATTGCGCTGCTTCAAAATTAGAAGGGCCTGTAAAAAACCAAATTTCGCTCTGAGGAAAGTGTGTTCGCAAATCGGCAATCACTCCGCTGAGCAAAATCGTATCCCCAATCGCTGCTGTGTGGAGCAAACCGATTTTAGAGGGAATTGAGGGAGGGGGCCCCCTTTTTTTTCTTTTGCAAAGACCCAGCAGAAAAACAGCGGGAATCCCTAAGTACCTGTCTAGATAGTTAAAAATTCTATGTATTCTCATGCTCGCCTCGCTATAATGGCCCTACTATGCTGCAGGACCGCTTTCACATCTTGGTCGTCAAGCTCGCCGCGATCGGCGACGTGGTAATGGCTTTGCCTCTGGTCTCCGCTCTAAAAAAAAGATATCCCGACAGTCACATTACCTGGGTGGTCGGTTCTATTGCAGCCCCTCTTTTACGAGCGATTCCGTTGATCGATCAGATTATTGAAGTGAATGAAACAGCTCTCCTTAAAGGGTCCCTCGCCCAGAGAATACGCACTATCGGAAAATTATGGAACCAAATTGGAGGGCGCTCTGTAGACCTCGTTTTAACGCTCCATTCCGATCCCCGTTACCGAATCCTCACTTGGCCAGTGCGCTGTAGAGACAAGAGATCTTGGAGCCACACCCCCCTTATTCCAGGCCGCTACCATGCACAGGAGTGCCTGCGACTATTCGATCAAGAGGAGGGTGCTACGGAACGTTTATTGGAATATCCCTCCATACAGCTCCCCCCATCTCCAGTCCCTGTGGATGGTAGGCCTCTCGTTATTTTAGCTCCTGGCGGGGCTAAGAACACTTTAGCGGACAATGCCTTGAGAAGATGGCCTGTCACCCACTATGCCGAGTTAGCGAGACTCTTAAGCCCCAAGGCACGCATTCTGCTCACGGGGAGCGCTTCCGATGCTTGGGTCGCGCCCCACTTCCAATGTGAAAACTGGATTGGACGGCTTGAGTTAACGCAGCTGGTGGCTCTTCTCAAACAAAGCTCGCTTTTGATTACCCACGACAGCGGCCCCCTTCACTTAGCCAAACTTGTAAAAACCCCCACATTGGCCCTATTCGGCCCCACAAATCCCTCCTCATTCACCTCTCGTCAAGAGAATGTGGAAGTACTGTGGGGCGGAGAGCGGCTCTCCTGCCGCCCTTGTTACAATGGAAAAACCTACGCGGCCTGCACAAACAACATATGCCTCAAGAATATCTCTCCAGAGGCTGTGGCTGCAAGAGCGGCTCAAATTTGTCTTTGGAAATTAAAAAAAATTGCTAGATTTTTGGGAACTACTTCAAAGCAGGTGCATGATGCGTAATTTTAAGCTTTTGCTGGTCTTCTTTACTTTCGTCCTCTCCTCTTGTTTTTGTCTGGATAAAAAACTTTTCGAAGAAAAGCTCAATCAACCAGCTCCTTTTTGGGTACAAGAACAAATTTCCGAGGATCTAGAAGTTTTCAAAGAGTTCGGTATTTCTCAGCATGCTTTAAACGCAACTGTTGAAAGATCCGCTAATCGGATGTTAGCGAATTGGAATCAGGTGGGGAAATACGATGCATTTGCTCGTTTTCGTATTATCGATAATTCCGTCTACCTAAAAAAGGGGACCGGCCCAACCAACTATCTGGGAGATGCCTTAGTCACACTCAGTCGCCTCGTTCGGTTACCAGATGTAGATTTTATCGTAGCACTCACAGATGGAGTCCCTGAGTCCTACCACGCAAAAGATTTTTGGGTAGCGGAGAATTTTTCCGAGCAAGCGCCCCTTTTTTGCCGCTCTAAAAAAACATGGGCCAAATACGTAGCTATCCTCCCAGATTATACCGCTTTTAGCGACAATAATGGCCATATTGCTCAAGCAAGCCGAGCCCATCCTTGGGAGACCAAAATTAAAAAGGCTTTTTGGAGAGGGAGCCCTAGTGATTTTTGGGATAACGCAATAGGGAGACATTCCTACGAAACAATAAAAGCAATTTACTCCACCCGACCTAGATTTCTCTTAAGCAAATACTCAGTCCTTTACCCAGAATTCATCGATGCAGGAATTACTTCGTCCTTTGGTCATGCTCCCAACCTAGGAACCTTTCTTATTCAAGAAGGAGTGGCGTTGTTGCATAAATAGCTGCGGATAAGGTTTTTCTTGCCTTAAGTCCAGTGAGCTT
>CAIVVG010000035.1 GCA_903909295.1 uncultured Chlamydiae bacterium | reverse complement strand
TTGGCCTCTTTTCGACTTCAAATATGGGGGGCAATATCGACAACAGTATATAGCCCCCCATTTTTGAATCGAAAATAGGCTCAAAAGAACCGAAAAATCGATCAAAATTTTTTTACAGAACACCCTCACAGAGAAAGTATCATTGATTCTTTATTTTTCTCTGAGAGGGTGTTCTCTGTGTCTCCGCGGTTTAATTTATAACCCGATGAAGATGAACCGTTATTTTTCTTATCTACGCGTTATAGGAAGAGGAGCTGATATTGCCGCCAGTCCCCGTCCAGTTCGTGTGGAAGAACTGTCCGCGAGGGCGGTCCACTCTTTCGTAGGTATGTGCTCCGAAAAAGTCTCTCTGCGCCTGCAATAAGTTCGCAGGAAGCCTTGCGCTGCGGTAGCCGTCAAAGAAAGCCAACGCCGTAGAAAAACAGGGCAACGGAACTCCCATGAGCACCCCTTCTGCCACGACTTTGCGCCAGGCAGGCACCGCTTTAGAAATTTCCCCTACAAAGACCGGATCGACGAGCAGACTAGTCAATTGGGGATTTTTGTCATAAGCCTGTTTGATATTTCCCAAGAAGCGACTGCGGATAATACACCCCCCGCGCCACATCAGGGCAATAGAACCGAAATTGAGCTGCCACTGGTAAGCGTCCGAAGCGGCGCGCATCAACATAAACCCTTGCGCATAGCTGATGATTTTTGAAGCATAGAGAGCTTGAGAAACGAGATCTGAAAAATGGGCCAAAGTGGGCGCATGTTCGGGCGATTTGTAGAGATGGCTCGCAGCAACTCGGTCCTCTTTCATAGAGGAAAGGCAGCGGGCAAATACCGCTTCTACAATCAAACTGAGAGAAATGCCCTGACTGAGAGCCTCAATGCCGGTCCACTTCCCCGTCCCCTTTTGTCCCGCGACGTCGAGAATTTTATCGAGCAGAGGTTTTCCATCGGTATCTTTGTAAGCCAAAATCTGCGCAGTGATCTCAATCAGATAACTATTGAGGGGCCCCTCATTCCACGCTCCAAATGTCTTGGCCAGCTCTGCATGAGAGGTGTTCCTCTGCAACAGATCAAACGCCTCGCAAATAAGCTGCATATCGCCATACTCAATGCCATTGTGAACCATTTTAACATAATGGCCAGCTCCCCCTTCTCCAACCCAATCACAGCAAGGAGCTCCATCTTCGGAGCGGGCAGCAATGGCCTGGAAGATCGGCTTTACGTGGGGCCATGCCTCAGGATTGCCCCCTGGCATAATCGATGGGCCATGGCGAGCGCCCTCTTCCCCGCCAGACACTCCTGCACCAACAAAGAGAATGCCCCTCTTTTTCAGGTCTTCAAAACGGCGTTGACTATCGGGGAAATGGCTATTGCCGCCGTCGATGATGATGTCCCCCTTCTCGAGCAAAGGGATGAGCAACTCAATGAACTCATCGACGGGATCTCCCGCTTTGACCATGAGCATGATACGGCGCGGTTTTTTAAGCAGGGAGACAAACTGCTTCAAGTCGTGGGCACCGATGATGGTTTTTCCCTTTGCAGGCCCCTGCAAAAACTCATCTACCTTTGAAACTGTCCGATTGTAGACTGCCACCGAAAACCCGTGGTCAGCCATGTTCAATACTAAGTTCTGGCCCATCACAGCCAAACCGATCAATCCAATATCCGCTTGCATTGTTCTATCCTACATCCAAAGGCCGTTTTCTTGAAAGAGGGTCTTTTAATAATATGGTCGGACACCAGGTTTGTACAGCAACGTACGCTGTTTTTTTTATAGCGATCCCTTTTCCCTCCTCCTCCTTGCGCGCGACCTCAGCACGCTCCTGCGCCAGCTTCCATACTTTCTCAAACGCTTCTCCGGAAAAATCGGTTGAACACCCTACTGATTTTATCATAACATCCTTATTTTAAACAGCATCAGAATAACACAGGAGCGTAATTTTTGGCTAGGCAAGATTAGGACAAATCATTTATAGTACTTGTCTTGACGGTGTTTGCAATTTGAGGTTCAGTCGATTTTTCGGTTCTTTTGCGCCGATGAATCTAAAGCTAACCAAAATAATCCAAACACCCTCCTATGTTCTCGTAGCTCAGCGGATAGAGCGGTCGCCTCCTAAGTGACAGGTCGCGGGTTCAATTCCCGCCGAGGACGAATATTATGAAGTTAAGACAGTTGATTCTAAAAGAGAGCGAGGTTCAAGTCCGAGGGAATGCTTCGGTCGAGATTACTGGCCTCACCTCTGACTCCCGAAAAGTGAGTCCCGGTAACCTTTTTTTTGCAAAAAAAGGGGCCACTGTGGATGGAGCCACCTTCATCCCCAAAGCGCTTGAGGCGGGGGCCGCGGCCATCGTCACCGATCTCTACGACCCTTTTTGCAAGGCGGCCCAGATCATCACCCCTCATGTACAGGCCTTGGAAGCTCCCCTGGCGGCCCGCTTTTACGGCCACCCCTCCAAAGAACTTGTTACGGTGGGGATTACGGGAAGCAAGGGGAAAACGACGACCACCTATCTGGTGCAGTATCTGCTCGAGCAACTCGGGGTTCCTTGCGGCCTCATCAGCACGGTGGAAACGGCGATCCGAGAGAGGCGCTTTCCCTCTACGCACACCACCCACGATGCGATTGCCAATCACAAACTGCTCCGCGAAATGTGCGACTCGGGCTGCAAAGGGGCTGCCGTCGAAGTCTCCTCTCACGGCTTGACCCAAGGAAGAGTCGACCTCATCGAGTTTACCGTCGGCATCTTTACGAACCTCTATCCCGACCACCTCGATTACCACAAAACAGTCGAACAGTATGCGTTAGCAAAACGGCGCCTCATGGAGAGGACCCGCGAAAGAGCCCTCCTCAACGCAGACAATGAGTGGACTCCATTCATGCTGGAAAAAGTCCAGTGCCCACATTGGACCTATGGGATTGATCGAAAAGCCGATATCCGCGCCACCGACATTGCGTTTTCTCCTACAGGGACCTACTTCACTGTGACCTTCCAAGAGAGCAGCCACCCATTTCGAAGTCATCTAATGGGTCGGTTCAATGTCTATAACCTCCTCGCAGCGACCGCAGTGGGACTCCACCGCGGAGCCACACTGCCTGAAATAGCAACCGCACTCGAACGCTCTCGCGCCGTGCCAGGGCGCTTAGAAGAGGTTGTAGTGAACAAGCCCTTCCGGATCTTTGTCGACTACGCACATACCGGCGAATCGCTAGAAAATGTGCTCAAGACATTAAGAGAACTAACTACCCGAAAGATCTGGGTCGTATTTGGCTGCGGCGGCAATCGGGACCCCGCTCGTCGCACACAAATGGCCCTCGCTGCACAAAAGTTCGCCGACCGGGTCATTGTCACTGCGGACAACCCCCGCTCAGAGGACCCCCAAGAAATTGCGCGGCAAATCACCGCCGCGCTCTCCTGTCCGCATGAGGTCGAGCTCGATCGGAAACAAGCAATCCGCCGCGCCGTGACCCAAGCGGAAGAGGGAGACATTGTACTAATTACAGGAAAAGGGCACGAAAAGGTGCAGATTTTTGCGCACCAGACCGTCCCTTTCGACGACGTTGCAATCGCTCAAGCCTTCTGCCTTACCTGAAAGGGGCCTTGGGAGAGCGCATTGAACCACCTCGAGAAGGGGCTGCCGGAGGAACTCGAGGAGGAGCGGATGGTTGACGAGAGAGCGTAGACCAGGCCAAGCCACCTGGAGCACGGCCTACGGGCAGTGAAGGAGCAGGAGGTTGGGTAGAGAAGGAATGCCGGGCCGAGCCACCTCTAGCAGGGGCCACAGGCGGCGGCGCTGCTGCTGCCGGGACTGCTCGAGAAGGAGCGGGGGGCCGTGGAGAGAACGTAGACCAAGCCGAGCTGAGATGCCACCAGCTGGGCTGTCCACTGCGAGAAGCCCCCTCATTTCCGCGACCACCTCGACCCACATGCTCCTGGAGTCTCGGACCGGCTGGTGGCGGCGCGGTAAAAGGAGTGCCACGAAGATCCATATAGACTATTGGAGGAGGAGCTGGGTGGTGGAACACTGCTGGAGGGTTAGGCGGTTGGTATGGCTCTGGCACATGGGTTGGTGCAGGTGCATTAACAGGAGTGGCTGCACGCGGAGGCATATAAGGAGGTGGTGGTTGGTGGGGATCTTGGGGAGGTCCAGCCTCTACACCCGTATGAGAAAAAATGCTCGCGAGGCCAAGTAGGCCGGTGGCACAGAGAGCCACGCGGGAAATGATGTTTCCTGTAGAGAGAATCCATCCGGCATAGCCGATTCCTGCGAGGAGGGCACATCCCCCGTTCAAGGAGCGATGAACCAAGGTTCCTTCCCCTCGTCTACTTTTCTCCCATGCAAGCATAGCTAGAATACCGACTCCCCCAGCAATATTTCCAAGAGCTATAAGCGCCACCCCACAGACTGCGGTCGCAATAAAAAAGAAATGAGCGTCACGCCTGACGTGAGTTTCATTGAGGGGTGCTCCTCTAAAGCCATTCAACATGGCGAAGGGGGTGAGAACAAGTACTGTTTTGGCTGCAAGAGAAAACAGAGCTCCTGTTCCCCCGCTTTGTTGCAAGACAACCCCGAGCGCCAAAAAAAGGTGATTGGCTGCCAAGGCGACTCGACCCCACGCATGGGGAGATCGTTGGTTTGCAAGTTGCTCGATATTTCCGGAGAGCCAAGAGGCAGCTCCGCCGATGACTATGCCTTGAAGTCCAGTGGCCATTGTTCTTTCCTCATTTGAAGCAAAGAACATATCAAAAAAAGAGATTCAACGCAAAAACATTTTTTTCAACGATGTGGCTATTCTAGAATATTTTTTAATACAGGAGAGTGCGTTCAAGCAAACTCTTGAATCAAAAGCCTCTCTCTGCGATCCTGGTGTCGTATGCGGGTGCTGCTCATTTTTCTCGCTTTCTTCTCAAGTGTATCGGCCTCGGTCGGGTCTGTCATCACAGCCCCCCCTGCTGCCCCCACGGTCGTGATTGACGCTGGCCATGGAGGGACTGATCAAGGGGCCCGCGCGCACATGCCCTACTGTGAAGAGAAGCGGATCGCTCTCCAGACAGCGCGCCTTGTGAAAAAATATCTCGACCAGCTCGGATACCGAGTAATTATGACCCGCAACACAGACATCTTTGTCCCATTGGCCGATCGGGTCGAGGTGGCCAACCAGGCCAGCAGCAACATCTTTGTGAGCATCCACTTCAATTCTGCCCGAGCCACTGCCGCCCAAGGGATCGAGGTCTTTTTCTACGACTCCAAAGAGACCAAAGCGCGCACTAAAGCCTCTAAGAAACTGGCCGATGCGATTTTATCGCGCGTTCTGAGACGCACTCTAGCCACATCGCGCGGAGTGAAAAACAGGAACTTTTACGTCATACGAGAAACCCAGATGCCCTCTGTGCTGGTGGAAGGGGGGTTCATTTCCAATGCCCAAGAGCGATCTCTCTTAAAAAGCCGTGAGTACCAAGAGAAGTTAGCCCGCGGCATCGCCGACGGGATCGACGGCTACTTCAAGGCCCGCTGGCGCGCCGCTAATTGATAG
>CAIVVG010000034.1 GCA_903909295.1 uncultured Chlamydiae bacterium | reverse complement strand
TCTGAGCCACAACCACTTCACGGAACTACATGATTCCATTCTCTCTTTGCCGAGACAGACTGAAGTAGATGCTGAAAACAACCGCTTTAGTCCTGAATACGTCCAGAACTTCCAGGAGCGCCTACGACAACACCGGATTACTCATCCAGGTCAGGGGCCTAATGTCTATCTTTCTATTGCAGATGAAGTGGTTCCAGCGCAGGTTACTACTCTGGAAGGAGAAATGGCTGCTTGGGGAGCGGGTGAATTAGAGGGGCTCCGTTCTCAGGACCCAGAAAATCGAGCTCTACTGACCCGATACTTAAGACGGCTCCGCGATACGCGAGATTACCAAGCAGGTGGCGCGGCAAGAGAAAACGTGGTCCGTCGAGCAAGACAAATGCTCGACCTAGCCAACCGGAACGAGGAGTTTCGCTCTGCCCTATTCGGACTTATTCGCGAAGGATTGGAAACTTGCGGCGACCGCGTTCTGATAGTGTTTAATGAAATCGAGATCCTCGCACAATTTTACCAAGATCTATCCCCTGAGCAGTTTCGAGCTTTAGCCATCCGCGCCCAGCGCTATGAATGGTTGAAAAACCACGCCTTGGCGCTGTGCCGAGCAGAGGGGTTGGGGGATTCCATTGAGACGATTCTTTACTTCCACATCCGCCTGAAAGATGCCTTTGAGTTACCTATTTCTACAGAGGGAATGCTGTATGCGGGAATGTCTGGAGTGACGGATGCAATGCTTCTAGCCGCCAGGGAGGCTCTGAGAGCCATCCCAGACGAACAAATGCTTGCCAACTCGGGTTACTGGCAGGGGTATGTGCAAAAACAGAAACGAGCAGACGTGGAAAGGATTACAAAAGAAGCTCATTCCCTCCTGGAGGAGGCTGAGGAGTATTTTAACCGAGAAACTCCCGCAGCAGTGTCGGCAAGCCTTCAAAAACTGTTGGGTAAGGCCGCAAAGAGAGGGGTGCCTTATGAATACACGGCAATAGCGACTTTCATCGACCAATTGAGAAGGGAAGAGATTGCCAACCTTTGAGAACTCTTCTCATTTTTGAGGAAGGCGTCTTGTACTCTTTAGGTCAGGCGCATCTTGGAGCCAATTTGCATCTCTTTGCCTTTGAAGGCAAAGCCGAGGTAAAGAATACGGGAGATACCGTGATCTAGAAGTTCTTGGTGGTATTTTTTCTCTTCGATTTGTCGCAATGCTTGCTCGACTGCAGTGCTCAGCGAAATAGGCTTGGGCATGAAAGAGATGCTATCCGATTTCTCACTTTCCTTCAATGGCCCTTTCCTGCTATGCTGGTCTCCCTATGACTTTAGAAATAGCTTACGAAATCGGCCGCAGGATTCAAGCTGTGGACTCCTTTTTTTACTGCCCCAATTGGTTCCACGAACAGGTGGAGGGGGTCGTGATTGAAGAATTTAAGGGGGAGGTGCGCCGTCTGCACACTCCTTTAGGCTTTTGGAATGTGGGGTGTCGCACCCCGCTGCGTGAGCTGAAGCTGACATTGCCATGGGATTTGGTGATGCTGGATCCGGCTTGTGTGACGAATGTCACGCGCGATTCGACGGGCCCTTTTTGGGGGGTGGTGGAGTGGGACAAAGAAGCCGTGGCACCCCCCATCTACAGGGCTTCAGACGCCTACCTTCCTAAAGAGCGGGTCGTAGAGATCTGGAACGCATTCAGAGCCACCCGTCCCGATTTAAAGCCTTGTTTTTAAGGTGAAAAATGGGGTATCATCGGTCCCATGGATATCGCGAATGGGGAAGAAAAGGCCCTCCTTCTGAAGGAACAGCTGGAAGGGGCTTTTCATAAACAGACTTCCAAGGTGCGGCTGCATGACATCGCCAAGATCGCATGCGAGCATTCCCCCATTGACCTAGCCTACGCGGCCTCCCACTTGCCCCCCAACATCCGCCCTGTTCTCTACGATAACCTGCCGAACAGGGACGCCAAGATCAAGTTTTTAGTCAATACCGACAGCGAGACCCGTTTGGTCCTCTTCCGCCAGATGGACGACGCGGAGATCAAAACAATTTTTGAACGGATGCCGACCGATGAGGCTGCCTGGCTGGTTGAGGATATGCCCGAGAGGCGTTTTCGCCGCTTGATGGAGCTGCTCGATTCGAAGAAGGCGGCGCGGATTCGGGAGCTGACGAAGCACGACCGGAAGAGCGCGGGGCGTCTGATGACCTCCGAGTTTTTTGCGTTCACGATGGACATGACGATCGGGGAGGCGGCGGCCTACATTCGGGACAACCCTCGGATCGATTTCATGAAGGGGATTTTTATCCTCAACCACGCGGGAGAGTTGCAGGGGTATGTCCCTTCTCGCAATATGATCATCAATCCGCCGCAGACGCCGCTGCGCCAGGTGATGCGCCCTGTCCTTCATAAAGTGACGGCTGAGGCGACGCGCGAAGAGGTGATCGACATCGTGGAGAGGTACAAGGTTTCGTGTTTGCCGGTGGTCGATATCGACAATTACCTGATCGGGGTTGTCGCTAATGAAGATGTGGTGGAGGCGATGGAGGATTTGGCCGATGAGACGATCGCTCGGATGGCGGGTACCAATGAGAAATTCACTTCTCAAGACCCGATTTTGCGCCGGTTCTTTGCGAGGGCTCCGTGGCTGGTTGTCACGCTCATGGCGGGGCTGATCAGCGTGGGGATCATGTCTGTCTTCCAAAAGCAACAGGGGGGGCTCTTTACTTTTGCCCTTTTCTTCGTGCCGCTGATTACGGGGATGTCGGGCAATATTGGGTTGCAGTGCAGCACGGTTCTCATCCGAACGATGGCGATGGGGGGGCTGGCCAAGGGGAGTCGCAGAGAGACGATCGTGAAAGAGCTCTTCAGCGGTCTTTTTACGGGAGCTATTTTTGGCGTCGGTTGCAGCATCCTTTTATACCTCGCCGACTTCTTGGTTGGTGGCGCCTTAGGGACTCCGACTCCGGCTGCTTTGGGGGCGATTGTCGGTGCAGGTTTGGTGGGGGGCTGTTTTGCGGGCACTCTTTTGGGCGTTTTTTCGCCGCTCTTTTTTGCGCGCATTGGTGTCGATCCTGCGATCTCTGCGGGGCCAATCGTTACCGCTTTTAACGATATTTTCTCTATGTCCATTTACTTCTTGATTGCATGGGGCGTGAGTTCTCTATTTTTCTAGACAATATCTCTCCGTTTGTGTTTCTCTTGGGGAAGGAAAGGTGTTTTTTGATAGCTAACCGCACGCCGAAAGGCTACAATGGAACGAAGACGACAGGAAGGCGGATTTCTGAACTGCTTCCGGGATTGCTCGTGGAATTGGGGAAGAGAGCGGCCGATCCGAGAGAAGAAATTTTTCAAGCGTGGGGAGTGGCCATCGGAGAAAAAATGGCTCCTTTAACAGAGCCTCTCTCTTTTTTGGATGGAGTGCTCACGGTGAAAGTGAAGAGCGCCACTCTCTATAGTTTACTGTGTCAGCATGAACGGCCCCGGTTACTGAAGCAGTTACAGGCAAAATTTCCGGTGCGCCATCTACAATTTAGAATTGGGTAAATAAGGCATGACGACAATGACAAATGAGAAGGAAAAGAAGTACGACGCCAGTTCGATCACCGTTCTAGAGGGGCTGCAAGCCGTTCGGGAACGCCCTGGAATGTACATTGGCGATACAAACGCAAACGGCCTTCATCAACTCGTCTATGAGGTGGTCGATAATAGCATCGACGAAGCGCTCGCCGGTTACTGTACCCAAATTCTCGTCATTCTCCATGCGGATGGGAGCGCGACCATCGAGGACGATGGGCGAGGGATCCCCATTGAAAAACATGCGAAAGAATCGATCAAGCAGGGGAGAGAGGTAACGGCTCTCGAAGTGGTCATGACGATCCTTCACGCAGGGGGCAAATTCGACAAGGGGACTTACAAAGTCTCTGGCGGTTTGCACGGCGTAGGGGTCTCTTGCGTCAACGCCCTTTCCTCAAAATTGGTCGCGACCGTTTATAAAGAGGGGCATTCCTATGAGATGACCTTTGAGAAGGGGAAGCCGACCGTTGCTTTGAAAAAGACGGGGACGACGACCAAGCGGGGGACCAAAGTCTCTTTCTGGCCCGATGCGAGTATTTTCACCGTCACCTCTTTTGACGCCGACATCCTGATCAAGCGGCTCCGCGAACTGGCTTTCTTGAATAAGGGGATCACCATTGTTTTCCAAGATGAAAGGGATTTGACGCGCGAGCCAATCCGTTTCAATTACGAGGGGGGGCTTGCCTCTTTCGTCTCTTTCCTCAATGAGGGGAAAATCCCCCTCTTCCCGAAACCGATCTATTTGCATGCGGTCAAGGAAGGGCATGATGGGCCTGTGGAAGTGGATATCGCAATGCAGTGGAACGATACCTATACAGAAAACATCTATAGCTATGTCAACAATATCTCAACCCGCCAGGGCGGTACTCACTTAACCGGTTTCTCCACCGCGCTGACTCGGGTCCTCAATAACTACATGAAAGGGCATACGTTGCTGAAAGGGGACAAGCTCTCCGTGACCGGCGACGATATGAGGGAAGGGCTGACTGCGGTCATTTCGGTCAAGGTGCCCAATCCGCAGTTTGAAGGGCAAACAAAACAGAGGCTGGGCAATAGCGAAGTGGCGGGGATTGTTCAGACCATCGCGGGAGAGGGGATCACCACCTTCCTCGATGAGAACCCCTCGATTGCCAAGCTGATCGTCGAAAAATCGATCATCGCAGCGCAAGCGCGAGAAGCGGCCAAGAAGGCAAGGGAACTCACGCTGCGCAAAACAGCGCTCGATGGCGCCCGCTTGCCAGGGAAACTCGCCGACTGCCAAGAGCGCGATCCCGCCCTTTGTGAGATCTATATCGTTGAGGGAGACTCTGCCGGCGGCTCTGCCAAGATGGGGCGCGATCGGAGATTCCAGGCCATTTTGCCGATCCGCGGTAAAATCTTGAACGTGGAAAAAGCGAGATTGCAAAAAATTCTGCAAAATAACGAGGTGGGCTCGATGGTCGCCGCTCTCGGTTGCGGAATCGGGAAAGAGAATTTCAATCTCGCCAAACTCCGCTACCACAAAATCATCATCATGACCGACGCCGACGTGGACGGTTCTCACATCCGAACGCTGCTCCTTACTTTCTTCTATCGACATATGCCAGCGCTCGTCGAAAACAATTTTATTTACATCGCTCGTCCTCCGCTCTTTAAAGTGACCCGCAAAAAGGTGGGACAGTACATCCACTCCGAGCGGGAAATGGATGAATACCTCTTGAAACTCGGCCTCACCGATCTGTTAATTCGCCGCAGCCAAGCGAAGGATTCTTATAATCGAGAAGAGAGCGAAAAGCTGATGGATCTCGTCTTGGAAATCGAGACATTCATCAACTCGATTGAGCGCAAAGGGATCCCCTTCCGCGAATTCATGGCTGCGGGGAGTCCTCAATACCAAGTTCTCATCGGAGACAAGACTCAGTTTGTCTATAACGATGAAGACCTCATTCGCCTGAAAAAAGAGAACGAACTGCTCCAGAAACAGGTGCACGAGGAGACTTTAGCTTCGATTCCCGCTGAGGAGATCACCGAAGAGATGCGGACATTGGTGTTAAAGCCCCTGCTATTTACGGAATTATTCGATAAGGCTCGCAACACCGCTTTAACAGAGCGTTTAGGCACCTACCAACTCAAATTGGAAAGCTACCTCGCCGCCGATGGAGAGCTGTTTGACCTCCTCGAAGAGGGGAATAAAGTCGTTCCGATCTATACCCTGCGCGAACTCGTCGATGCGATCCGACTCAACGGGCGCAAAGGAATTGAGATCCAAAGGTATAAGGGTCTCGGTGAGATGAACGCAGACCAACTCTGGGATACAACGATGAATCCCGCTGTGCGCACTCTTGTTAAAGTGACGCTGCCAGATGCGATCAGTGCTGACCGAATTTTCTCCATGTTGATGGGAGAAGAGGTAGAGCCGCGTCGCCTATTTATTGAACAACATGCCCTTTCTGTGAAGAACCTCGATATTTAAGGTAATTATGTCGTACACCAAAGATGAAGTGATCGTACCGCGCAACGTTGAAGAGGAGATGAAGGAGAGCTATGTTCGCTACTCCATGTCGGTCATTATCTCTCGCGCCTTGCCCGATGTGAGAGACGGCCTAAAACCCTCTCAGCGCCGTATTCTCTATGCGATGCGGCAACTGAACTTGAGTCCCGGAGCCAAACACAGAAAGTGCGCAAAGATCTCCGGCGACACCTCTGGCGACTACCACCCGCACGGTGAGACAGTCATTTACCCCACTCTCGTACGCCTCGCCCAAGATTGGGTCATGCGCTACACCCTCATCAACGGGCAGGGAAACTTCGGATCGATTGACGGAGACCCCCCCGCTGCGATGCGCTATACAGAAGCGCGCCTTACAGCAGCTGCGATGGCTCTCATGGAAGACCTCGACAAAGACACGGTCGATGAGATTCCGAACTACGACGAGACCAAGATGGAGCCGACCGTTTTCCCGGCTAAATTCCCGAACCTCCTTTGCAACGGTTCTTCGGGGGATTGCCGTCGGTATGGCGACGAACATCCCTCCGCACAATTTGCTTGAGCTCATCAATGCGACTCTCCTCGTCTTGAGCGATCGGAACGTCTCCATCGATGAGATCATGAAAGTGATGCCCGGCCCCGACTTCCCCACAGGCGGAACGATCTGCGGTTACCGAGGCATTAAAGAGGCCTACCACACCGGTCGCGGCAAGCTCCTTTTAAGGGGGATTCTCCGTGTAGAAGACCTCCCCAATAATCGGCAACAGATCGTCGTCGACGAGGTTCCCTACAACGTCAATAAATCGCGTTTGATTGAGCGGATCGCCGAATTGATCAATGAAAAAGTGATCACCGGCATCTCCGATATCCGCGATGAATCGGATAAAGATGGCCTCCGGATCGTCCTTGAGCTCAAGCGCGGGGAAATTCCCGATGTAGCGATCAACCAGCTCTACAAAAACAGCGACCTCCAAATCACCTTCGGCTGCAACATGCTTGCCCTCGACCGCGGCATGCCGAGAACGATGAACATCAAGCACTTTATGGGAGCTTGGATCGATCACCGGATGGAGGTAATCCGCCGTAGAACCCGCTTTGAATTGGCTAAAGCCGAAGCGAGAGCCCACATCTTAGAAGGGTACCTCAAAGCGCTCGACCACCTCGATGAAGTGGTCCGAGTGATCCGCGCATCGTCTAACCGCGATGAAGCTCGCTCCGAGTTGATGGTCCGCTTCCACTTAAGTGAAAAGCAATCCAACGCCGTGCTCGACCTGCGCCTGTATCAATTGACGGGGCTCGAAGCGGAAAAAATCGACGCTGAATACCAAGAACTTCTCAGGAGGATTGCCCACTACAAAGCGATCTTAGCTTCTGACGAGATGGTCAAAGACATCATCCGAGAAGAGCTCGAAGAGCTCCGCAAAGTACAAAAATCGGAGCGCAAAACCAAGATCATCGCCGCCGAAGGGGAGT
>CAIVVG010000033.1 GCA_903909295.1 uncultured Chlamydiae bacterium | reverse complement strand
GCTGAGTCTTTCATATCCTGTGAGGAAAGCAACACCAAAGAGGGTGAAAATTTCCACAAGTTAATCAAATTCGTAAATAGAAATGAGTTAGGAGGTGAAGTCATTTATTTGTTATGGGAATCGCTCTATAACTTGGAACATATGGACTATAAGTCTGCGATTAACGATTTACGATTGATATCCAGAAGTTTTTATTCTCACTGGAGAATCGACGCATACCTTGTAAAAGCCTTGATCCTAGATGGTCAGTTAATAAACGGGCATCTTCTATTCGAGGATAAACTTTTAGACATCCACAGGCGATACCCTAATATTATCAAAAAAATCATGGGGCATGCCTACGAAATTCTAATGAATTGATCTCAGCAGCAAACCATTATTGAGGACTGATGAAAAGCTATTTGCGCACTATTTTATTTTTTACCTTATTGCAATGCGGGCCCCTGATTTTGTGGGGCGAAAGCCAAGTTGAATCTTACTTGGCACCTTACAAAGAATTTTTAGCGTGGGGCACGTATGAAGGGAGCGATTGGTCCAGATTTTCTCGAATCCCCCAATCAAGATATGAGACTTTTAAAGCGGCTTTCGAACGCCTTGAAATACTGGATCATCCTGTTATAGTAGAACTAGGTACTTCGCGCAGTTTTAATCACGGAGGATTGATCGGATGTAATTTGGATGATGTCTCCTATTGGATGCCGAATCAACCTGAAACGTGGGATTGGGGAGCTGGATTTTTTACCCGAATGGCGGCTGTCGCTCTTCAAGATCGTCCTGTTAGCATTTATACAGTGGATCTGATCAGTAATCATATCAAGCGTTGTAAAACAATGACATCTGATTTCCACAATATCCAGTACAATATTTCTGATTCAGTTTCCTTTCTAAGAAAATGCTCTTTTCCCAAAGGTATCGACCTTCTCTATCTCGATACAGGTGATATGACGCCCTTGGAGCCAACAGCATGCTTGCAATTAGAAGAGGTAAAAGTGGTTGTTGCACGAAGCTTGATTGCTCCCGGCGGTTACATTTTGATCGACGATGTCCGCAATCAGACTCCGAAGAAGTTTGGAGAAGTTTCTGATCTAGGCAAAGCAAAATATTCCATACCTTTTCTCCTAGACAATGGTTTTGAGATTGTGATGGATGAATATCAAGTCCTCCTAAGAAGGAAAGAAGCCAGTTAGAGGGTGTTTACAAACTGAGGTTCAGTCGATTTTTCGGTTCAAACGTGGGGGCAATATACTGTTGTCGATAAAAAACAGAAGATGTTTGGAAAAATTTTAGAAACCCTGTACAGTTGCCAGGAAAAGGGGAGTGTAAGCCATGCAGCGTAAACTTGTAGCAGTTTTTTTGAACTTATGTGTGATCGCCCAATGTTTGGCTCAGGAGAGTTCTCTTGAGAAAAATCCCAAGATAAGGCTTTGCCAAATGGATCATAGAAATCACGATGCGATCAATTATGTGGGCACACGAACGTCCGGTGGCGGCGTTCAGTTAGGGTTACTACTGCTCGAAGGCTTGCAAGAACAGGATGATGTCCTCGAAATCGGCTTTGGAGCATTGATGTCGGCGATTCCTATTATGTCGTTTTTAGAGACGGGGCATTATGCTGGAATTGATCCCAATCCGTGGCTGATGGAAGCGTCTCTTTGCATTGCAGAGAATCGGGCAGTTGTGTCTGAAAAACAACCTGTTCTTTTGCGTAATTCTAATTTTGATGCGAGTTCTTTAGGAAGGACTTTCAATTACATTTATGCTCATTCTATTATGAGTCATGCTGCTTACTGGCAGTTGCCCCTGTTTTTAGAAAATTGCGAGAAAGTTTTAAAGGAGGGGGGGAAGGTGGTGTTTTCTTTGCGTCTCACTGAACCGAATGAATACGGGGGAGAGGGAGCAGATCGTGAAACTCAAGCGAATGAGTGGCAGTATCCTGGATGCAGTTTTTTTGATAAGGAAACTGTGATTCGTGAAGCGTCCAGATGGTTCAGCAAGATTGAACACAAAAAGGAATACACCAAACTACTCACAGAAGACAGCAGAGGAGTATGTCACGATTGGTTTGTTCTTACTAAGTAGGAAACTGTCACCATTAATCAAGAGCGAGGTTCAGCTGTAGCACATTGACCCGCTCGGAGCCGAACAACCCCAAGAAGGGGTCTTCTGCGAGCTCATCGATGAGCGCCAGCACCTGATCAACCGGCTTGCTGCGGGCTTTGGCCACGCGGGGGGCTTGCAGCTTCGCGTTTTCTAAGCTGATGTGGGGGTCGAGGCCGCTGGCGGAGGCGGTCACCGCATCGGCGGGGATGGGGGCTCCCTCGCTCAATCCATTTTCTAAGCGGTACTGCTCTGCGCGCGATTTCAGCGCGGCGATGAGCTTTGCCGATGTGGATCCGAGATTGCTCCCTTGTGACGCTGCGCCGTTGTAGTTTGCGCTGGAGGGGCGGGGATGGAAATACTGGGGCTTTTGGAAGTCTTGTGCAATCCAGTGGGAACCGACTACGCGACCTCCTGCCATCACGATCGTTCCATTGGCGTGGCGGGGGAAGAGGAGTTGCCCGATGCCGCAGACGAAGAGGGGATAGCCGACGCCGAGGAGGAGAGTGAAGAGCCCCAAGAGTGCAAATGCAATGCGGAACTGTTTCATAGGGCCACCAAGCGGTTGATGGCGAGGTCGATGAGCTTGATGCCAATGAAGGGGACGATCACGCCGCCAAGGCCGTAGAGGGTGAGGTTGCGGCGCAAGATAAGAAGGGGGCGCTCGGAGATCATCTTGACGCCGCGGAACGCGAGGGGAATGAGGGCGGGGATGATGAGGGCGTTGAAGATGACGGCGCTGAGCACGGCGCTTTGGGGGGTGGCGAGGTTCATGAGGTTCATCGCTTTGAGGGAGGGGAAGAAGGGCATGAGAATGGCGGGCATGATGGCAAAGTACTTGGCGAGGTCGTTGGCGACGGAAAAGGTGGTGAGCGCTCCGCGGGTCATGAGCATTTGCTTGCCGATTTCAATGATCTCAAAGAGTTTGGAGGGGTGGGAGTCGAGGTCGATCATATTGCCGGCTTCTTTGGCGGCTTGGGTTCCCGATTGCATGGCGACGCCTACGTCTGCATGGGCGAGCGCGGGGGCGTCGTTCACGCCGTCTCCGGTCATGGCGACCATTTTTCCCTCTTTCTGCATTTGAAGGAGGATGGCGAGTTTTTGTTCGGGAGAGACTTCAGCTAGGAAGTCGTCGACGCCGGCCTCCGCGGCAATGGTGGCGGCCGTGATGGGGTTATCTCCGGTCATCATGACGGTTTTGATTCCCATGGCGCGAAAGCGGGAAAAGAGGGAGACGAGCCCGGGTTTGACGAGATCTTTGAGCAAAATTACGCCGAGAACTTTTTGATTGTCGCAGACGATGAGGGGGGTGCCTCCTTGTTCTGCATATTTTTTCGCTGCGGTGGCCAATTCGTAGGGGAGGGGGTGACCTACGAATTTTTCCACTGCGTTGATGGACCCTTTTCGAAACTGCTCGGAGCCTAGATCGGCGCCACTCATGCGGGTTTGGGCACTAAAAGCGATGGTCTTGAGTTCGGGGATCTCTTGGGGGAGGAGTTCTTGGTAGCGCTCTTTGAGAAGGTCGATGATGCTGCGTCCTTCGTCGGTGGTGTCGTGGAGGGAGGAGAAATAGGTGGCGCGGAGGAAGGCGGTCATGTGCTGGGGGGCGGTAAATTCGGTGGCTTTGCGGCGGCCGACAGTGATAGTGCCGGTTTTATCTATGAGAATGAGGTCGATGTCTCCGGCGGCTTCCACTGCGTGGCCGCTCATGGCGAGGACGTTGTGTTGCATGAGGCGATTGATGCCGGCAATGCCGATGGCGCTGAGGAGTCCTGCAATGGTGGTGGGGATGAGGCAGATGAGGAGCGCGACGAGCATGGTGACGGAGAGGTCGGCGTGGAAGTAGAGTCCAAAGATCTCCATGGCCATGATGACGACGAGGAAGATGAAGGTGAGTCCTGAAAGGAGGATCGTGAGGGCGAGCTCATTGGGAGATTTTTTCCGTTTGGCGGTTTCGATGAGGTCGATCATCCGGTCGAGGAAGTTGTGCCCGGCATCGGCGGAGATCCGGATCAGCAGTTGGTCGGATACGAGGGTGGTGCCTGCGGTGACAGAGCTCGAGTCGGTTCCTGCTGCGCGGATGACGGGGGCCGATTCTCCAGTGACTGCCGACTCGTCGATGGAGGCCATCCCTTCCAAAATTTCCCCGTCGCCAGGGACCCCTTCTCCTGCCACCACTTGGACGATGTCCCCTTTATGGAGTTGCTTAGCGGGAACTGCCTTGAAGGATCCATCGGGCTGTTTGACTTGGGCCATGCTCTCGACTCTTCCTTGGCGGAGCGAGTTGGCTTGTGCGTGGTTACGCGCTTCGGCCGCCGACTCGGCGAAATTGGCAAAGAGAACGGTCAGCCAGAGCCAGATTGAGACCTGGATGTAAAAGTGGGGATGACCTACTGGAAGAAAGCACACTTCTAAAGTGGTGATGATCGCACCGATTTCCGTGATGAGCATGACCGGATTGCAGAGGAGCTTAGCTGGGTTGAGTTTCTTGAGCGCTTGTAGAAAAATGGGGGTCCATTTCATGGGAATAATTTCCCCCGGAATAAGACAAAGTGCTCCAAAATCGGTCCCATGGTCAGAGCGGGCAAGAAGGTGAGGGCTCCGACTAGAAAAATCACTCCAACCAGAATGGCGATGAAGAGAAAGCTTGAGATGGGGAATGTTTTGGGATGCACTTGCTTTTGGACAAAAGAACCTGCCAGCGCTAACACGGGCGCGATGATGAGGAAACGGCCGAAGAGCATCGCGGTCGCCAAAGAGAGGTTGTAGGGGACCGTATTGGTAGAGAGGCCGGCAAAAGCGCTTCCATTATTGGCCGCAGCGGAACTGAATGCGTAGAGCATCTCGCTAAATCCGTGAGGTCCTGTGTTATTCAGGCTGCTGAGTCCCCATTGGCTGGTGCAGGAGATCGCTGTAAACAGGTGGACGAGCACGACGTAGGGCAAGATCGATAGCACGGTCATTTTGATGTCGTAGGCTTCAATCTTTTTCCCCAAATACTCGGGAGTGCGGCCGATGATGAGTCCTGCAATGAACAGCGCCAGCAGGACAAAGAGAAGAACGCTGTAGAGACCTGACCCGACGCCGCCGAAAATCGCCGAGCCGAGCTCCATATTGAGCATGGGGATAAATCCCCCAAAAGGGGTGAAAGAATCGTGCATCGAATTGACCGATCCGCAAGAGGTCGCCGTCGTCAAGCAGGCGTAGAGCGCCGAGCCAAAAATACCGATCCGCTGCTCTTTGCCTTCCCAATTGCCCCCGGTCAGTCCCAAGTGCTCCATTTCTGGATTGCCCCGGATCTCTGCGTATCCGCAAAGGGTCGCTCCTGAGACGAAGACGACCATGAGGGCGGCCAGCATGCACCAGGCGTGTTTTTTATTTTTCACCCACCGTCCAAAGGTGAAAATCTGGGCCAAGGGGATGAGCAAGATAAGCACCATTTGGAGAAAGTTGCTAAAGGGGGTCGGATTTTCGTAAGGGTGGGCCGCACTCGCATTGAAAAAACCCCCTCCGTTGCTGCCGATGAGCTTGATTGCTTCTTGAGAGGCGACAGGCCCTTGCGCAATTGTCTGCTGGGCTCCTTCGAGAGTCGTCGCTGTGACGTAGGAGCGGAAATTTTGGGGAACCCCCTCGGCCAGCAAGCAGGTCGCTCCGATGATCGATAAGGGCAAAAAGAGATAGAGCGTCGTTCGGATGAGATCGACCCAAAAGTTGCCAATCGTCGTTCCCCTCGTCCGCGCAATGCCCCGCACCAGCGCCGCTGCCACTGAGAGCCCGACTGCCGCTGACGCAAAATTCTGCACGGTGAGCGCCGCCATCTGAGAAAAATAGGAGAGGGTCGATTCTCCGCTGTAACTTTGCCAATCGGTATTGGTCATGAAGGCCGTCGCAATATTCAAGTTGAGATCCCACGAAGGGGCCCCCAGGTTCTCAGGATTGAGCGGCAGCCAGCCCTGCAGCGCCAGCAGGACGCTCGTAAAGAGCAAAGAGACCGCGCTGAATATCAGCACGCTCTTTAAATACTCTTTCCACCCCTGCTCGACAGCCAGATCGATCCCACATACGCGGTAGAAAAAGCGCTCCACGCGGGTTGTTTTCACTGGATGGAGCACGGCGTACAAATAGGTTCCCAAAGGCTTGGTCAGGAGAGTGACGATGAGGATCAAAAAGCCCAGCTGGGTCCAGTCGCCGATTTGCATCGTTAAAACCTCTCCGGCCAGACAATGGCGACGAGTAAATAGCTCAAGAGTCCAAGAGAGACCAGGAATAGAAAAAAATGGAATAACATCATATTGGTACCGATACCCTCTTTGGAAGACTT
>CAIVVG010000032.1 GCA_903909295.1 uncultured Chlamydiae bacterium | reverse complement strand
GTTGCTTGCGGGAAAGAGCGGCGTTATTCCAATAGATACATTCCCCTGCGCTGACTATCCAACTCGGTTTGCGGGGTTAGTGCGCGATTTTGACATCGGCGACTACATGGACAAAAAACAGGCTCGCCGCGTCGATCCTTTCATCCGCTACACGGTCTTTGCTGGTAAGAGAGCCCTCGAGTCGGCTGGATTCAACCTTCAGGATCTGAATGGGTTGGATCGGTCTCGATGCGGAGTGATCATCGGCTCTGGAATGGGGGGGATGCAGGTTTTCTACGATGGCGTAGAGACGCTTCTCACCGATGGGTTTCGGAGACTGACCCCCTTCTTCATTCCCTACATCATCTCCAATATGGGAGGCGCTCTCCTCGGCGTTGATCTCGGATTCGAGGGCCCTAACTACTCCATTTCCACCGCCTGTGCAACAGCCAATTTTTCCATCCACGCCGCTGTGGGAGAGATCCGGTCTGGAAGGGCCGATCTCATGATTTGCGGAGGAGCGGAAGCGGGAGCCAACGTTCTGGGTCTCGCCGGTTTTACGGCGATGAAGGCCCTTTCTACTCGCAACGAAGATCCCACAAAGGCCTCCCGTCCCTGGGATCAGGGAAGAGACGGCTTTGTGCTGGGCGAAGGCGCTGGAGTCTTGGTGATTGAGAGCTTGGAACACGCCAAAAGACGGGGAGCGCCCATTTTAGCAGAGCTGCTCGGCAGCGCCACCAGTTGCGATGCGTACCACATTACGAGCCCCCGCGAAGATGGCGCTGGAGTGGCTGCCTGTATGGAAGAGGCTCTTCGCGATGCCGGAAAAGCTAAATCTGAGGTCAATTACATCAACGCGCATGCGACTTCTACTCTTGCGGGAGACCCGTGTGAGCTTGCAGCCATCCTCAAAGTATTTGGATCGCATGCCAAAAACATCAAGATCAATGGCACAAAATCGATGATTGGTCATAGCTTAGGTGCAGCGGGTGGACTCGGGGCGATTGCGACCATTGAAGCGATTCGTCGAGGGAAGGTCCATCCTACAATCAATCTCGATCATCCCGACCCTTGCACTGCCGATTTCGACCTCGTCCCGCATGTGGCGAAGTCGCATCGGGTTCATGTAGCCTTTGTGAATTCATTTGGATTCGGGGGCCACAACGCGACACTGGTACTTGGTCCCTACCTTGAGTGAGCCATTGGAACGAGAAGAATCATTCGGCGTAATCCCTCTATCCAAGAAGTCGGGGGAGTGGAAGGTATTCCTCATTCAGCATAAAAAAGGGCGCTATTGGGGTTTTCCCAAGGGGCATGCGGAATCGGGGGAAACGGCGCAGCAGACGGCCTTTCGGGAACTCAAAGAGGAGACGAACCTCGACGTCGTCTACTGCCTGCAAGAGGAACCTTTTGTTGAGCAATACCAATTTTCTAAAAAAGGGCTCCGCGTAGAAAAGCGGGTGACCTACTTCGTCGCTGAAGTCACGGGTCTCGTGCGCCTCCAAGAAGAAGAGATTCAAGGGGGAATTTGGGTCCCTTTTCCGGAGGCGCTGACCAAAGTAACCCACTCGGAAGGGAGAGCGATTCTGCAGCAGGTTGCTGAAAAATGGGTGAGGCCTTAGCATAGGATATGTTTTTTTTAAAAAGACAAAAAGCTCAATCCTTTCCCCCCAACACCTCCAAAGTCGAAGTCTTTGTTCGTCACTGTCTCTTCTCTTCCATCAGCAAGCATAAAAAACGCCCCCCCGGTTTTTCTCACCAGAAGTGCTATGAAAACTTCCTCGCCACCACCGATTTGGCCCGAGTGAATGTCACCCGCTTTCTCGATTTGGGCAAAGAGGGGGAGCGAGGGGGCCATTTTTTAACAGGAGAAGTGACAGAGATCAGGGAAGGGACGGAAGCGGGCTCTTTTTTGCATTTATTGGACTACGTTGAAAAGCAAAATTTCCCTCCTGAGACCATTTGCTACTTTTTGGAAGACGACTATTTCCATAAAGAGGGATGGGTCGATGTTTTGATTGAGGGGATTCAAATTCCCGGTGTCGACTACGTAACCCTCTACGACCATCGAGATAAGTATTTTTTTCCCCTCTATAAAAACCTCCAGTCGAAGCTATTTCTCACCGCCTCTAGCCACTGGAGAACAGTCCCCTCAACGACCCATACCTTTGCTATGCGCTACGGTACGCTTCAGAGAGATTTAAAGGTCCACCGCCGATTTTCTCAAGGGAGAAAAATCAGCGCCGACCATGACAAATTTTGCAAGTTAACCAAACAGGGCGCCGTTTTGATCTCTCCCATTCCCGGTTGGTCGACTCACGCTGAACCCGAATATGCATCCCCATTTTTTGACAAGGAGACCTTATGCACACCCAAGTAAAAATTGCCCAAGAACGTTCTCTCGGGAGCGATATCGCCCTCGTTTTAGGTTGGAGTCTCCTGATCGGGATGTGCTCTAAAATTGCCGTACCCCTCCCATTTACGCCCATCCCCATCCAGACGCAATCGATCCTCATCTTCCTGGGAGCCGTCCTTTTTGGCTCTAAGCGAGCCACACTCGCTACCATGGCCTTTATCGCGCAAGGTCTCGTAGGCCTCCCAGTCTTTGCAGGGGGAGCCGGCGGCTTGGCCGTTTTCCTCGGACCCCGCGGCGGCTACATGGTCGGCTACGTAGTTGCAGCCTTCCTCATTGGCTTTATCTTGGAAAAGTGCAAGGAGCGGAACCTGAAGAACACGGCGCTTGCATTGGCTGCTGGGAACGGAGCCCTCTTTTTCTGCGGAGCCACTTACCTCGCCACCTTTGTGGGCTGGAACCAAGCTATTTTATTGGGAGTGGTTCCCTTTGTGCTGGGCGACTTGTTGAAGCTGGGCGTGATCCTTAAAGCGCTCCAGTGGATGAAGGGGAAGGGAAACTAACCACAGAGGCAAAGGAGAGAAAAGAGGAAGCGCAGAGATAGGGCTCTGCCCTACGACCCGGCAAAGGGCTTGGGCCCTTTGCAAACCCTCAATTAGGATTCCAAAGGACGAGGAGTCCCCATCTCCGTGCCTCTGTGGTTATTTTTTCCCCCACCCCTGACAGTCGGAGAATCTTCTTCCTTCAGGAAGAGGTTCTTCAATTAGTCCTTGCATTCAACTCAGATTTTGAGAAAATTAAAGGCGCATGCAAAAGTTTTTCTTCGGCCTGTTTTTGCTGAGCGCTCTCTTCATGGGCTCTTTCTTTGCTGCAAAAAACTGGCCTCTCCGTTCTCAAACACCTCCTCAACTTCCCCTTTTTATCGATGCCTTTCGCGCCACCGACTACCCTCTCCAAAATCGCCCCTTTGTCATCGCCATTGTCGGGAAAAACAATGGTGCCAACGTCCAAAAAACCCTCGAGTCCGCATTCGCTCAAAGCTACGACAACTATCGCCTCGTCTATATCGACGATGCCTCAGAAGACGGCAGTTTTGATTTAGCCAACGATCTCATTTGCAGCAGTAAAAAAATGCTTCGGGTTGACTGTGTCCAGAATGCAGAGTGCTTAGGGCATCTGGCCAATATCGCCCGTGTGGTGAAAGAGTGCTCCGACGAAGAGATCGTTGTGGTGTTAGAAGGGGAGGACTGGCTGGCTCATGAGTGGGTCTTGCAACGGCTCAACTCCTACTACGCCAATTCCGATCTTTGGCTCACCTATGGGCAGTCGCTCGATTTCCCCGCATTTGAGCAGGGCTCAGCGCGACCTTTCAAAAAAGAGGATGTCGAGGAGAGTGGCTTTCGGGGACACCCTTTCGTCGCCACCCACCTCAAGACGTTTTATGCGCTCCTGTTTAAAAAGATCAAAGAGGCCGATTTTGTCCATCAGGGGAAATATCTACCGGCGAGTGGAGATTTAGCCTACATGATTCCAATGCTGGAGTTGGCAAAGGGCCATTTTCACTACATTCCCGAGGTGCTCTACATCCACAATCGGGAAAAAAATCGCGCTGAAAATCCCGATGCGGCGGCGCGCTGTGAAAAATTTGTCCGCAGCCAGACTCCCTACGAACCCCTAGTGGCTTTGTTTTCTCCACCCGTTTCTGAGGAGTTATAAACTCATGCGTTTAATTTTCCTTGTCCTCGCTTTGCTCTCTGTCTCCTTGGGATTTTGGATGGGACATCCGTCGAAAAAAGAGACCCGTTTGAGTGTGCAACCCGAAAAGAATTTTCCCTTGGTAGAGTACAAGCCGTTTGTATTCATCGTCTATGCTTCTAATAACGCTTTCTGGTGCGAGCGCTCTTTGCGCTCCATCTTCGCCCAAGAGTATGAGCATTACCGCGTTGTCTTGGTTGACGACGCCTCTACCGATGGTACCTTTGAAAAAATGCGCGAGTTTGTAGTGGCGATGCAGCAAGAGGGGCGGGTGATTTTGATGCGCAATGAGGCAAAGATAGGTCCTGTGGGATCGCTTTACCGCGCCATCGACCACTGTCTCGACCGGGAGATCGCGATTCCGCTCGATGCAAAGGATTGGTTGGTCCATCCCTCTCAGTTGAATTCCTTGAATGGGATTTACCAAAATCCCGATGTGTGGACGGTGCAGGGGGGAGAGATCGCTTATCCGAGCTATGAGAAGAGAATGAGTCCACAGATCTCAGCTTTTTACGCGGGGCTCTTCAAACAGATCCGGTTACCAGACCTGTTCCAGAATGGGGAGTTTACCCAAGATAAAAACGGTTATTTAACTCCTCTTGCTGAATTGGCCGGAGGGCGCTTGCGCAAGGTGGCGCGCCCTCTTTTCTTCGTCAACGGCGCCTCTCCTGCTCCTCTCACACCCCCGTCTCCTCTTCCTTCTCATTACGATCCGTTAGTGCAGTTTCCTAAGCCCTCAGAAGGCCATCAGGTCGATCTCGTCCTCTTTTCCTACAACCGCCCTCTCCAACTCTACGCTTGTTTGGAATCGGTGTCCCGCTATGTGACCGGTGTGGGAAAGCTCTCTGTATTGTACCGCGCTGATACCCCCGCTTTTGCCGTTGGCTACGAAAAAGTGGCGCGAGACTTCCCCCAAGCGACTTTCGTGGCGCAGTCTGAAAAGCCAAAAAAAGATTTCAAACCCCATGTGCTCGATCTCGTATTTGGCTCTTCTAGTCCGTACATTGTGATGGGAGTGGATGACCTGATTGTAAAAGACTTTGTCGACTTGGAGCAGTGTGGACAGTTACTGGATCGGACTCAAGGCTACGGGGTCTATTTACGGCTGGGGAAAAATATCCACTATTCCTACCAAGCCGACCGAGAGCAGCCCGTTCCTCCCAGCGTCAAAGTGGCGGATGGGGTCTATGCTTGGGATCTGAGCCTGGGCCAGGCCGATTGGCGGTTCCCCAACACGCTCGATCTCACAGTGTACTCTAAGGCCGCGATCCGAGAAGCGTTTGAAAAAATGAAATTCCAGACGCCGAACAGTTTGGAATTCGTTTGGGCGCGCGACTACTGGCCTAAAAAGGCAGTAGGGCTCTACTTCGAGCAATCGAAAGTAGTCAACGTGCCGCTCAATGTGGTTTCCCGGACGGGGAACCCCCACATGAACGCCTTTTCTCCCGAAGAACTCCTAGTCAAGTTTGACGAGGGGCTCAAGATCGACGTGGAGCCGTTTTTCCAAATGGAAAACGCCTCTCCTCATGTCGACTGTTTACCGCGCTTTGTCACAAAACCATGATCTCTTGCGGCTCGCTCTACTCGGGGATCGGTTGTCCGTGGAGTAAAATTACGTTTTTGGGGGATGTGTCCCAGAGCCCGTTTACTGGCCTCTTCCACACGTTGACTCACAGCACGGAGTCTGGGATTTACTGGTTCTCCTGCGCTTTCTGCCCCTACAGGGCCCTTAGGACCTACTCTCATTTGTTACGCTCCTTTTTTGGTGTTAAGGAAATTTTTAGGTATAATTGATTGCAAGAATTCTGTCCAGTGAGCGAAAATAGGACGGGTATGAGCTGGGGCATTTGGTTACTTTCTTTTTTGGGCCGTTTTGTGATGTCCCTCCGCTATCGGGTGGAGGTCCGTGAACTCACCCCTATTCCTAAAGGGCTCAAAAGAACCCTTTTCCTCCCCAACCACCCGGCTTACATAGACCCGGCGCTTGGGTTCTTCTTCCTATGGAATCGGACCCATTTCCGCCCTGTTGCAGCCGAGTATGTGGCCCGTATGGCGGGTGTCTCTTGGGTTATGAAGAAAATTCGGGGGGTCTCCATCCCGAGCCTTGACGCCTCTGTCAATCAGCTTAAGATCCTCAGAGCTCGCAAGGCGATTCAAAAAATTGTAGACGGGTTACATCAGGGAGATAATTTCGTCATTTATCCAGGCGGGAGTCTCAAGGCGACTTCCAAAGAAAGTTTAGGAGGGGCTTCTGGAACGCATGAACTCCTTCAGAGTTGCGAGGAGGTCAATATCGTGCTGATACGGACGACAGGCCTTTGGGGGAGCCGCTTTTCTCGCGGGTTTTGGCATGGGCAGTATCCGCAGCTGTGGCGCGAGCTCCTTCGCGGAGCCAAAACTTTATTGCAAAACGGGATTTTTTTCACCCCTCGGCGCAAGGTCTTGATCGAACTGTCCATGGCGCCGGCCGATTTCCCCCGCAATGGGAGCCGTCTTGAGGTCAATCGTTATTTAGAAAACTGGTACAACCAGAAAGAAGACCCTCTTACTTTAGTACCGACCCACTTTTGGGACCGAACTCCTCCCACGGTTCCTGAGAAGGAGGTTTTTTCCCCCAAACAAAATGGCAATGTCGCTATTCCGCAAGAGGTTCAAGAAGCAGTGACGCGGGAGATCCGGCGGCTTTTGGACGCCCCTGACCATAAGGTCTCTTTGGAGATGAATTTGTCCAAGGATCTGGGGATGGATTCCCTCAATATCGCCGAGCTGATCGTTTTCTTGACGAACCAGTATGAGCTACAGAATATCCACCCCGACCAAGTGGAAACGGTCGAAGAGGTGTGCCTCGCAGCTGTGCACCAAGAAAAGAGGAGTGAGGAGAGCGCTGAAAAACAGTATCTGCATCAATGGGCTAAAGAAGGGAAGCGCCCACCCCCTCTTTTTCCTGAGGGGAAGACTTTTCCAGAGGTGTTTTTAAAGAGCTGCGCGAGGATGGGCTCTACGCAAGCTATCGCCGATGATATTGCGGGGATTTTGTCCTATAAGAAGCTTAAAATGTCAGCGCTCGTCTTATCGCGCTCTTTAGCCCAAATCCCTGAGAAAAACGTCGCTGTGATGCTTCCCGCCTCTGTCGGCGCGTATGTTGTGATTTTAGCGCTCCATCTCGCCGGCAAAGTCCCCGTAATGCTCAATTGGACGCTCGGCCCCAAATACCTAGAAGAGATGATGCAACTGGCCGGGACCAAGACCATTTTAAGCTCTTGGCGTTTCCTCGACCGCCTCTCTTACGTCGATTTTGGATCTACGGTCGACCAGATCGTCTTTTTAGAGGATGTTCGCAAGGGAATTTCTCTTAAGATGAAATTGAAGGGCCTTTTCCTCTCCTTTTGCCCTCCCAAACTCATTTGCCGTGCGTTAGGGCTTCATCAAATCAATCCCGATTCTCCCGCCGTGATCCTCTTTACCAGCGGGACCGAGGCCGTTCCAAAAGGGGTCCCCCTTTCCCACGACAATATTTTGTCTAATTTGCGCTCCGGTTTGCGAGCGCTTCTCCTTGCGTCAGATGATATTTTTTACGGCATATTGCCCCCCTTTCACTCTTTTGGATTTGGTCCTGCAGGGCTCTATTCGATCTTCATCGGGATGAGGGCCGTGTTCTACGCCGATCCAAAAGATGCGGTGACGCTCGCCCAAGACATCGACCATTGGAAAGTCACCTATACCTGCTTTGCCCCTAGTTTTCTCAAAGGACTCTTCAGCGTGGCCAAAAGAGAGCAGCTCCTCTCAGTCCGCTATTTTGTGACAGGGGCTGAGAAAACCCCTCCCGAACTCTACTCTAAAGTCGCCGAATGGAAACTCCCCGCAGAGATTATAGAAGGGTATGGAGTCACCGAAGGCTCACCTGGAGTCTCTATCAATCGGCACAGTCTTCCCCCAAGAGGCGTCGGCAAGCTGATTGACTGCTCGCAGCTCTGCACCATCCACCCCGAGACATTGGAACTTTTAGCGCCAGGTGCTCCGGGGGAAATTTGTTTGAGAGGCCCCAGCATCTTCCACGGCTACCTCGGGAACGTCTCGTCTCCCTTTATAACGATCCAAAATCAGCAGTGGTACCGAACCGGAGATGTAGGGTACCTCGATCCGGAAGGGTTTTTGATCTTGACCGACCGGTTGAAAAGGTTCATCAAGGTCGGCGGCGAGATGATCAGTCTGGGAGTCATCGAAGATGCTTTGAGCACTCAGCTGAAAGTGGAGCGCCAATCGCTTGCCGTTGTAGAAGGGGCCCCCGGAAAACTCTTCCTCTTTACCACCTTTCCCTTGGATAAAGAGAAAGCCAATAATACCCTTTTTGAGTACGGACTCAGTCGGCTCATCAAAGTATTCGCAGTCCAGCAACTCGACGAGCTCCCCGTACTGGGAACTGGAAAAATGAACTATCGCCAACTCAAGACTCTATGCAACTAAAACTATTCAATACAGAGACTCGTGAAAAAGAAATAGTGCAGGGACACGCCCTCAAGATGTACACCTGTGGACCGACGATTTATGCCTTTGCCCATATCGGCAACTTCCGCACCTACGTCTTTGAAGATCTTTTGCGCCGGTCGCTCCGCTTTTTTGGGTTTTCTGTCGAGCAGGCGATGAACTTAACCGATATCGACGACAAGACGATCCGAGGTGCTTTGGCTAAAAAAGTGCCCCTCAAAGAGTTTACCCACCCCTTTGGCGTCGCTTTTTTTGAGGATTTGGACCGCCTCCATATCGAGCGGGCCGAGCACTACCCCGCAGCCACCGACTACATCCCCCAGATGATCCGCATCGTCCAAAAGCTCTTGAGTGACGGGGTCGCTTACCGAGGCGAGCAAGGGAGTATCTATTTTTCTCTGACTCGCTTCCCGAAATATGGCCGTTTGTCCCATCTCTGCTGCCAAGACCTCAAAGTCAACGCATCGGGCGATAACGACGAATACGATAAAGACAACATTTCCGACTTCGTCCTCTGGAAGGCCTACGACCCCACCCGCGACGGAAACCTCTTCTGGGAGAGCCCCTTTGGCCCCGGACGCCCCGGTTGGCACATCGAGTGCTCCGCGATGGCCATGGACATTTTAGGCCCCACCATCGACATCCACTGCGGCGGCGTCGACAACATGTTCCCCCATCATGAAAATGAAATCGCCCAATCAGAGGCCTTTTCTGGAAAACTCTTTGTCCGCCACTGGGTCCACGTAGAGCACCTCCTCGTCGACCACAAGAAAATGTCCAAGAGTTTAGGTAATTTCTACACCCTGCGCGACCTCCTTGCAAAAGGGTACTCAGGAGAAGAGGTCCGCTATCTCCTTCTCTCGACCCATTACCGGACACAGCTCAATTTCACCTTCGATGGCTTGGTTGCCGCTCGAGCCAGTCTGCAAAGACTCTCCGACCTGATCGAACGGCTCAAAACGGTAGAAGGGGAAGGGCCTGCTGGCGCAAAAGAGAGAGAAGAGGCCGATCGGGGCTTCCAAGCAGCTCTCGCGGATGACCTCAATATCTCCTCTGCCCTCGCAGCCCTCTTCGACTGGGTCCGAGAGCTCAATGCCCTCTCCGACGCAAAGACGTTGGGAGCCAAAGAGGCGAAAAAGGCCTTAGAGCAACTGGCCCAGTGGGATCAGGTACTCGGCGTCCTGCCCCTCCAAAGACAAGAAGAACAGATCCCCGATGACGTAGCTCAATTTTTAGCCGCGCGGGAAAAGGCCCGCAAGGAGAAAAATTTTTCTGTGAGCGACCAGATGCGCGACGCCATTGTAGCGCGCGGGTTTGTGATTGAAGACACCCCCAAAGGAGCGAGGTTGAAGAAAAAATGAATCAGAAAGGAACAACACCCGACGAACAACTCATGTCCAAGTTCTACCAGATAGCGATGGAGAGCGGCGATCCGTATCTACCGATTGATTATCGCGGAGTCGGTAAAGCAGTGGGTCTAAAAGAGACCGCGGCAAAGAACATTGTGAAGCATTTGGCCCAGGCCAACTTCCTCCGAAAGATCGATGAGACGACGTTTCATCTGACTCCGCACGGCTGCAACTTCGTTCTCAATAATCGTGCGTAAAAAATAGGCTTGATGGCAGCAATTCCCGCCAGCACAATCTTAACGGTTTGACTTGCAACAACTTTGACTTGTAAAAATAACGGCCTATTCCCCTTTGTTGGGGGGCTGCGCACCGTCGAAAGTTTTCAAAAGAACAAGGATACAAAATCAAACACTACGGAAGCATGGCGTCAGTTTAAGATGAATCAGGAAGATCGATCAAAGATATTCTTGTCATAAGTTGATAGAGCCATTCCCATGAGGAAATGCGCACCATCCTAAAATAGGATCGCATTAGTTCCCATGTGGCTCGATAAGCACCCGCTCTTTTCTTTACAGCTCGAAAGAGGCTGCAGGCAATCTCTTGAATTTGGTCTATCAAAAACGCGAGCATCATCAGAAGGCATAATATTGTGGAAAGGTATTTCTCGCCATGCCCGTAATTGTGCTCAAAATTATATCCTAAGTTCTTTAGTGTATTAAACATCTCATTTTCAATCTTCCATCTCGCGCGACCCCCTCTCATCAGCGTGTAAACGTTGTCTTGTGTAATCAAAATATTCGTCACCCAAGAAAATACTGTTTCCTTTCCTTTGGGATCTGTCTGCATGTATTCCAAAAAATTGACGCGAACGTCTTGGTTGCTCTTATTCAGTGGAGCATTGTTGATATAACGGAACTGGTGAAAAAAACCTTTTTCGTCCGAAAACTCATACTCTTGTGTGTCGTCGGATTGATTGACATAGTCAAACAAAAATTGGTGATCACCCGGTTTAGCACCAAAGAGATACTTAATTCGATTCGTTTCCATGAGCTGGATATTGGGTGCATTAGACGCAATTCCATCGGAAAGCGCGATCACTTTTAAATGAGGATGCTCCCTTTTGAAGTGCTCTATGAATCGTTTAGCGGCATTTCGTTCGCAGTCATTTTTAGCTGAACCGTCTCCATTTTGAATGGTCTCCGGACAGAGGGGAATGACATTCGACTTTTCTGGGTGAACGATGCAGACCCCCAGCATCTGATGATAATATGTGACAGTCCCGTCCTTGTGCTCTTTGCGGCAACATTGCGGGCAACATATCTTGGTTGAGGAGAATTCACCCGTACCATCCAAAGACATTAGGTAATGTCCATCGAGAAATTCAAACTCCTCCAGACATTTTCCTCGTTGAAGGGTAGCGAATATCTTTTTGAATGCAGGTCGTATGAAATCGGGGTTGAGCTCATCCAGACGTTCTCTCAAATATGTGTCTGAAGGAGCCTCATCGACGTGGTAGAGATTTTTCAGGTTATCCGCCACAACGTTGCGATTCTGATCGTACTTAAGCAAGGATGGGAACTTCAAACCGAACACGGCGAGGCCAGACATCAATATGTCGGTGAATGAAATTGACGTATTTTTCGCACTCTTCTTTGGGTCCGGAATTTTTTGGAATGTCTGAAAGATTGATGCGATCAAAGCGTCGGCGCAAAGGAATTTTCTTAACGGAATATTCATATTTAGGACCACTGGGTTGAAAATGGACCTAAAAGTTTACGAAAGCAAATTATTTACTTACAGGGAAAAAAGTACTGGCGGGAATCGCTGGCTTGATGGTACGATCGAGTCTATGTTTTGGCTCTACCAGTTCATCCTTTCTCTACGCTACCGCCTCACCATCAAGGCCCCTGCCCAACTGTCCAAACGGCGTTCCGGCGGGTTTCTCTTCCTCCCCAATCACGTTGCTTTGTGCGATCCCGCTATCCTCGCCGCTTGGCTTTGGCCTAAATTCCATATGCGCCCCGTCGTGGTCGAGTTCATCCATCGCACCCCTGTCGTAGGGTGGTTTACAAGGATGTTCAAGGCCTTTCCCATTCCCGATGTGGAGACGTCGGTCAATCAATTTAAAACCAGGAAAGCCGAGAGGGTATTTGCCGAAGTGGCAGCCGCCTTGAAAAGGGGGGAGAACGTCCTTTTATACCCTTCCGGAAAGTTAAAAAAGAGCGGGCTCGAGTCCCTGCAGGGCAACGCCGGCTTGCACCGCTTGCTCGAACTGTGTCCCGAAGCCAATGTAGTTCTAGTTCGAACCCGGGGCCTCTGGGGCAGTAGTTTTTCCAAGGCTCTCGAGGGCTCCTCTCCCAACTTAGTCACGGCCCTTCGGAACGGAGTGAAGATTTTACTTAAAAATCTTCTCTTTTTTACTCCACGCCGCCCCGTAGAAATTGACCTACAACCTGAGCCCAGTGATTTTCCCAGGTCAGCTACTCGAGCAGAGCTCAATCAGTACTTGGAAAACTGGTACAATCGGGATGGCCCAGAGCCACTCCAGCTGATCCCTTACTATTTCTGGGATCGGACACTGCCCACTGTGCAAAAGAGCAATGGGAATCATGAAGTAGCGAAGCAAATTTCTTCAGCAACGCAATCAAAAATCTACGCCGTTATTCGAGAGATTTTGGATGCCCCCGATCTCAAGATCTCCCCTGAAATGCGCTTAGGCATTGATCTAGGGATGGACTCTCTCAATCTCGCCGAATTGGTGGCTTATTTGGGTCAAACATACCACTTAAGGGAACTCCATCCTGACCAGGTCGAGACTGTGCAGGATGTATTGGGTTTGGCAGAAGGGTCTAAACAGACAGAAGCGCGTCAAATAGCCTTTTTACCCGGTTGGCCCGAAGAAAAAGGGCGTCCCCCTGGCCGGTTTTATCCGGGAAAGACCTTGCCCGAGGTATTTCTCAATGCATCTAAGGTATTGGCATCCTTTGCTGCTTGCGCTGATGCAACAGCGGGGGTTATCACTTATGGGAAGGCTAGGCAGGCAGCTTTAGTATTGGCCGAGGTATTTCGGCAATTTCCTGAAGAAAAAGTGGCCGTTCTATTGCCTGCTTCAGCGGGGGCTTACATCACCTATTTTGGTCTTCTTTTGGCAGGGAAAATACCTGTAATGCTCAACTGGACTCTAGGCTCCAGGTATTTGGAACAGATGATGCAGATCAGTGGCGCAAAGAGGGCTTTGAGCTCCTGGAAATTTTTAGAGAAGCTTTCTGACGTCGATTTTGGCCATGTAGCCGACCAAATAGAGCTTTTGGAAGATTTCCGCGCAGGACTTACCTTCACTCAAAAGATTAAGGGGGCTTTTCTGTCCCACTGTTCTACAAAATGGATTTGTCGTACTCTCTCTCCTGATGAAAATCGCCCCGCTCTAATTTTATTTACCAGCGGCACTGAAGCGGCTCCTAAAGGAGTACCTCTTTCTCATAGGAACCTCTTGGCTAATTTGGATGCTATGGTAAGACCTCTTTTTATTTTGCCGGATAATGTTTTTTATGGTTTTCTTCCCCCCTTTCATTCTTTTGGATTCACATCGAATGGGATTTTATCTTGGGTTTATGGATGGAAAACGGTCTATTCCCCTGATCCTACGGATAGCTATCAATTGGCAGCTGGGATCCAACGATGGCATGTAAACACATTGATCGTCCCTCCGACTTTTCTCAAGCGGATTTTACAGGTGGCAACGCGGGATCAGTTACATTCTTTGCATCTAGTAATTGTGGGAGCCGAGAAAGCACCTAAAGATACCCTTAATTTATGGAAGGAGTTAGAACTCCAAGCGGAGATTGTAGAGGGTTATGGAGCCACTGAATGTTCGCCCGTTATTTCAGTCATCCCTTCGGGCACGGCAGCTCGCTTAGGGCACATTCCCGAGGGGGTCGGTCAAGTACTGGCCGGCCTCTCCGTGTGTACGATCCACCCCGAAACGCAAGAACTTTTGCCCGAAGGGACGGAAGGGGAAATCTGCGTCAGAGGACCCTCTGTATTCCGAGGATACCTAGGCGACGTGCCCTCTCCCTTCATCGAGATCCACGGAGAGCAGTGGTACCGGACGGGGGATATTGGCCGGATCGATAGCGAGAGGTACATCCACTTGACCGACAGGCTCAAGCGCTTTGCGAAAATTGGCGGCGAGATGATCAGCTTGGGAGCCGTTGAAAAAGCGCTCTTTGAGGCGCTTCTCAAGAAGGGGCAAGTGTCAGCCGACCAGGCCAGCTTGGCCGTTTGCGCTGATGAGACCAAGCAGCAGCTGCTCCTCTTTACAACGGTGCAGGTGGACAAAGAGGAGATCAATCGATTGCTTTTAGGGGCGGGCTTTAGCCGTTTAGTCAAGATCTCCGAGATTGTCCAAGTGCCGGAAATTCCTCTCATGGCGAATGGAAAAATCAACTACCGGTCCTTCCGGGATCAGAAGAGTGGGTGAGTCGCTTGGAAAAAGTCAAAGAGCTATTTTTAAATCTTCCATTGTTGCGTCGACGGCAAGTGGGTGGATTTTTCTGGGTTGATCTGACTTTGAGAGCTTCTCTAGGCTGAGTTCTTTGTAAAGAGCTCTAAATTCCGCATCTTTAGCAGAGAGATGATCCAGAACATACAGGCGGATGCAAAGCTCCAAAGGTGGGGATAGTCGATTTTCGCCGCTTTCCCATTTTAATACCGCTGCATGGGTAACTCCAAATGCTCTCCCGAATTCTGTAGAAGTCATTTGTAAATAGGATCTAATAAAACTCAGCTCATCGCCAGTAAGTGGAATTGGTTTATGAACGAGGGCATCTAGCACTACAAGCATGAGTTTATTCATGTTAATGTCGATGTACCATTCACCAAATTCTTTCTTCATGGGAACATTAATGAGTTTGATGGGGAATCCAAGATCTTCGAAAATGAATGTTTTTATTTTCCTGTCTTTCATAAATTCAACCGGAAGGCTTATGCGTCGCTTGTCCTGCATTTCAATGGCATGGTCTCTTAAAATATATGTACCATTCCGGACATGTCCTTGATTCTTCGCAGTATGTCGGCGCCGGTCTTTTCCGCATTCATAACGTACTCATTTCTCCTCAGATAATTTAGTAACAAGTTGGTTATGAGCGTTTTGCGATGTAAGTCCCACGGTAAATCAAGAGGAGTTCCTCTCCGCAATTAGAGAATATGCTGTAGCAAGCCAGATCCAATAGGGTCTATTCTTCCTTGCGCATCAGAGGGAAGAGGATCGCGTCTCGGATCGATTCCGCATTCGTCAGCAGCATCACCAAGCGGTCGATGCCGACGCCGATGCCGCCGGTGGGGGGCATCCCTTGGCAGATAGCTTCCAAAAATTCTTCATCTAAAGGACTTGCTTCGACATCGCCGCTATCTCGCTTCTCAGACTGCTCGACGAGGAGCTTTCTTTGGAGCTCGGGGTCATTGAGCTCGGAGTAGGAGTTGCACATCTCGCGGCCTAAAATAAAGCTCTCAAAGCGCTCTACGAATCGCTCTTTGCGGAGCGACTCTTCTCGATGCAACTTGCAGAGGGGGGTGGTCTCGATCGGGTGGTCGATGATGTGGTGGGGTTGGATCAGGTGTTTTTCGGCGAACTCTTCAAAGAGCAGGGCGATCAACGCGCCGCGGGGAGCGCCGTGGACGGCCTTTGGATCGATGGGGGAGTCTGTGAGGAGTTTGGCTCGCATTTCGGCATCGCTCATTTTGTCTACATTGAGGTGGCCGTAGGTGTGGATGGCCTCTTTCATCGACATTTTTTTCCAGGGGGCTTTGAGGTCGATGACGACTGCAGAGCTTTCTCCTTCGGGTGTGAGGCGGATTTTTGTGTCGCCAAAAAGACCGAGAGCGACCGTTTCAAACAGCCCTTCTACAAACTCAATCATGTCGTTGTAGTCCCAGCCTGCGGCATAGGCCTCTAGCATGGTGAACTCGGGATTGTGGGTCCGGTCGATCCCTTCGTTGCGGAACACTTTTCCGATCTCGTAGATCTTTTGCATGCCGCCGACGATCAGTTTTTTCAGCGGGATCTCGAGGGAAATTCGAAGATACATCGGTTGATCCAGCGCTTGGAGGTGGGTCGTGAAGGGGCGAGCGGAGGCGCCGCCGTAGATGTTTTGCAAGACGGGGGTCTCTACCTCTTCAAACTCGAGCTCTTGGAGGTAATTGCGGATGGAGAGCAAGATTTTAGATCGGAGGCGGAAGCGCTCGAGCGATTCGGAGTGGGTGATGAGGTCGAGCCAACGTTTGCGGTAGCGGACCCCTTTATCGACGAGGCCGCTGTGCTTATCGGGCAAGGGGAGGAGCGACTTGCAAAGGAGGGTTACTTTCTTAGCAAAGATCGTGAGCTCCCCTTTTTGAGTCATAAAAAGGTTCCCCTCAACGCCAATGATATCGCCGAGGTCGAGTTTTTTCTCGATGAACTTGATCGCGCTTAAGTCTTCCTGGGGAGTGAATCCGCTCACTTCAGTCAAGTCGCGGTTGAACATGATCTGGATCCGTCCGGTCTCATCTTGGATGTGGGCAAACGCGTTCTTCCCCATCGCTCTAAAGAGAACCAGCCGTCCTGACACAGCGACTCGCTCGCTCGTCCCTGCGGAAGCTGCTTCGTGATGTCCTACCTCTTTTCCCTCGCAAGCTGAGATGATCTGGGAGGTTTTTTGAGTGGGGATGTATTTGTGGGGATAGGGGTCCATCCCCAAAGCGCGGATCTCGGCGAGCTTGCGCGACCGGTTTTGGAACTCTTCGTGCTGATGATAATCGGGTGTCATGGGTTCTATCCTATCACGGGTGATATTTCTAAAACAATCCTATAGCGCGCCTCGCCCGCCTTGAGCCTGGCGATCGCTCGGTTGACCTCTGAGAGGGGCATTCGCTCAATCTGAGGGGTGATTTTGTGCTGGGCTGCAAAGGCCAACATTTCATTTAAAACAGAGCGGCTGGCAGTGGCGCTCCCCGTAATCGACTTCTGAAAAGAGATGAGTGGGGAAAAATCGATCTTAGCGGGCTCTTCGGGCCTCCCCAAAACACACAGCGTGCCGCTGGGCTTGAGCATCCCAATCACCTTATCCCAATCGAGGTGGTGGTGAATGGTGGAGAGGATCAGGTCAAATTGGCTCACAGGCCATTTCTCATTTAAGGGCGCAAAATGGTCTGCCCCAAACCGGCGCGCCTCTTCCCGTTTACTCGGCGTAAAGGAGAGTGCGGTCACTTCGCAGCCAAAGGCCTTGGCGAACTGGAGTCCCAGATGGCCGAGCCCCCCGATCCCAATCACTCCGACGGAGCGCCCCTTCTTCATCCCGAGTCTTTTGAGCGGGGCATAAACCGTTGCCCCTGCGCACAAGAGCGGCGCTGCAAAAGCGGACTCCAGCCCTTGAGGGATGGGGTAGCAGAAGCGCCCATCGGCGACCATGTGGTCGGCGAAGCCGCCGTAGTGACCGTTGCAAGTGGAGGTTTTGTCGGGGCAGATGCTCGTCTCCCCCTGCAAGCAGCTCGGGCAGGTGAGGCAAGAGGAGCGGACCCAGCTGACGCCGACCCGCTCTCCGAGCTGGATGCCGGGCAGGTCGCTTCCCTTTTGGAGAACGGTGCCGACCACCTCATGTCCCGGAACGAGCGGGTAAATGGAGCGCTTCCAGTTATTGTCGATCAGGTGGATATCGCTATGGCAAATGCCGCAGTGGGAGATTTTTAGGAGGACGTCGTGGGGACCTATTGGAGGGGCCTTGTAGCTGAATGGCTGCAAGGCCTCTTTCTGTCTGAGAGCGGCAAAGGCGTGAATTTCCATCCCTCTATTTTTGCCAGATCCTGGCAAAAAAGGGAAGGACGACTAGTCAAACCACTCCACCCCTTCAGGGTACAGGGCTCTGGGATTGGCTACGCCAGCTCTTGCAATCGAAGTCCGGATGGCGCAGTCCACGGAAGGTTGGTCGTCAACCCAATCAAAGAGAACAAGTTGTCCCTCTTTGACTCCGAAGTTTTGTGGTTTGAGGTCGATGCGAGAGCCTGTTTCCTTCGCTTTTTTTAAGAGCGCTTCGAATTGAGGGATTAGATGTTCGGGGATATGGGTTAATGTCTCAGGGAAATATTCCATGATGAGTCGTTGTTCTTTGACGGCGGTTTCCTTATTGAGAATCTGTGCGAGGGGGAATTTTCTTTTAGTAAACAGTTCTCCCAGACGAACAGCTTCTTCAATGAGGTCTTGTGCCGGTTTCCGCGCCTTTCTAAGCTCCTTGGGAAACTTGAGGACATATCTTTTAGATGGATCCACATAGACGTCCATAACGTGGCCCTCGGCGATGTTTTCCAGGCGCGACCAATGTTCTACGTCTTGCCACGCTCCTAATAAATGTTTATCGGAGAGACGGGTAGGATCTGGTTTGGGGCGTTTAGAAGGGTGCAAAAGTTCCGGAGGTTTTTCGGAAGGAACCCTCGCTGCGGAAGGACCGAATACAGTCAGGTCGGACAGGGGCAGTACTCTATCGGGTGGTCGACTGATTCTTCCAGCAAGGGAAGGGGGAGGGAAGCCAAAGCCAAAAGAGGAGGGGAGCGGGACTGAGGGGCGGGCGGCTGGTGGCAAGTGGAATGGTGACAGGGGCCTCTCTTCAGTGTTTCTTTTGCCTAATGTAAGCTTAGAACTCATGATATCTCCATTATAATTAACAAGATTATAGCAAATAACAACAAATCCAGTCAATTTATTTTTTAAAAAAATGTAGATACAGGGTCGACGTCGATATTCATCGACACCCCTCGAGGGGCCTCTACCCCTCCTAGAGAGGCGTGTAATTCACTGACCTTAAAGCACTTAATGACAAATTGGAAGCGGTAGGAGTCTTTGATCTTGGGGTGGCCTGCAGGGGAGACTGGCAGGAGGTGGGCGCCTGGGGGGAGGCCCTCTTTAAGGATGTGGGCATGGGCCTTTTCGGCAGCGGAGAGGGCCTCTTGGGGAGCGGTCGATGAGAAGAGGAGTTTGATGAGGTGGCAGAAAGGGGGGTAGCCAAATTCACGCCGTTCTTGGATCTGTGAGGAGAAAAAGGCTTCGTAGTCTTGGGAGGCGGCGAGGTGGAGGGTGGGGTGTTCGGGCAGGAAGGTCTGTAAAATCACCTCTCCGGGGAGCTCGGATCTACCCGACCTGCCGGCAACTTGGGTGATGAGTTGGAAGAGTTGTTCGGGGGCGCGAAAGTCGGGGATGGTCAGCGTGGCATCGGCGTTGAGAATGCCGACCAAGGTGACGGAGGGGAAGTGAAATCCCTTGGCGATCATTTGGGTTCCGATGAGGACGTCGGCTTTATGGGCGCGGAACTGTTTGAAGAGATCTTCGTGGCTATTTTTTTGTTGGGTTGTATCGCGATCCATTCTGAGGGTGCGCACTTCGGGAAATACTGCGTGGAGCGATCTCTCGACGTGTTCTGTTCCAAACCCTTTGAATTCGAGGGTGGCGTTCCCTTGACATTCAGGGCACTCTCTTCCAATTTCCCTTATAAAATCGCACAAATGGCAGCGCAAGTGGTCGGCTTGTTTATGAAAGGTCAGAGCCAGATCGCAGTGGGGGCATTTGAGGATGTGATTGCACCCTTTGCATACCTGCATCCGGTGAAATCCTCGTCGATTTAAAAAGAGGAGAGTTTGTTCCCCCTTTTCGATCCGAAGTTTCATCGCATCTAAGAGCTGCGGCGAAAAGTGGGAAAAGCCCCCTGTCTGCTCCAAGGCTCGTTTCATGTCGACGATGGTCAATTGGGGCAGGGTAGCGCTGGTTGCGCGCGCAGTGAGGCGGTGGAGCCTGTATTTGCCGATCTCGCAGTTGTAGCGCGACTCGATCGAGGGGGTGGCGCTCCCCAAGATGACGGGGCAGCCCTCGAGGTGGCCCCTCATGATGGCGACGTCGCGCGCTTGGTAGCAGGGGGTCTCTTCGTGCTGTTTGTAAGAACTGTCGTGCTCTTCATCGACGATGATGAGGCCTAGATTTTGGGCGGGGCAAAAAATCGCGGACCGAGCGCCAACGGCAATCATCGCTTGTTTGTCTTTGAGCATGCCCCACGCGGTGGACCGTTCGCCCAAACTGCGCCGGTGGTGGAGGATGGCGATTTTTTGTGAGAAACGGGAGCGGAATCGCTCGATGGTCTGCGAAGTGAGGGAAATTTCGGGTACGAGCAAAATGGCGCTTTTATTTTGGTTCAGCGCCTCTTGGATGGCCTGTAGATAGATTTCTGTTTTTCCGCTTCCTGTGATTCCCTGAATCAGGTGGACAGCGAACTGATTTTTTTCCATCGAGCTACAAATGCCGCTTAAACACGCCTCTTGCTCGGCATTGAGCTTTTTCGGTTTTGTCGGAAAGAATTCCTCCTCCAGCAACAAATCGTCGCCCGCCAGCACTTTTTCCGATGAGAGGATCCCTTTTTTCACAAGGGCGGCTGCGGCAGAGCGGGGCGCTTTTAGGGAGGTGGCGTAAACCCCTTTCGGTGTTTGCAATATTTCTTCGAGTACCTCTGCTTGAGCGGGAGCCTTTTTGCGGAGCGCCTCGCAGAGGGCCAAGCTCTCTGCATGGGTTCGGGTCAGTTTAAAAAAGAGTTCCCCCTTTTCTTTGGTTTGGCGCCGGACATTGGGGGGGATGAAGAGTTTGATGACTCGTTGCAGAGGGGCGCAGTAATAGCGGGACATCCACTGGGCGAGTTTCCAGAGGGAGTCGGAGAGCTCTGAGTGGGAAGAGATGAGCCTCACAATGGCTTTGACTTGGGGCCACTGGGAGTGGTCCTTGAGTTTAGAAATGGTCCCTTGAACAACTCCCGTCCTGAGCGGTACTTCAACCCGCATGCCTGTCTGAGTGAGGTGGGCCCACTCTTCTGGCACTGAGTAGTCGAGGGGCCTCGCTAGGTTTTGGTCGAGGAGCACCTCTACGAAGAGAGTTTTTGGCATAGTGCTTTCCATAAAGAGCGCTTGAGGAGGGGGTCTTTGAGATAGAGCGAGAGGTCGGGGAGTAAAAAGAGGGGG
>CAIVVG010000031.1 GCA_903909295.1 uncultured Chlamydiae bacterium | reverse complement strand
TAAGAGGGTGTTCTGTAAAAAATATTTCATCGAGTTTTTGGATTATTTTGGCCTCTTTTCGACTTCAAATATGGGGGGCAATATCGACAACAGTATATAGCCCCCCATTTTTGCATCGAAAATAGGCTCAAAAGAACCGAAAAATCGATCAAAATTTTTTTACAGAACACCCTCTAAGGATTCGGCGTGAGGTGACCTTCTGAAAGGGTGTAGATTTTGTCGCAGAGGCGCGCGAGCGCGGGGTCGTGTGTGACGAGGATGAGGCTCTTTTTCTCTTCGCGCACAAGGGAGAGGAGGAGGTGCCCTACTTCTTCGGCGTGGGTGCGGTCGAGGTTGCCTGAGGGCTCATCTGCTAAGATGAGGTCGGGGCTGTTCACAAGGGCGCGGATGATCGCGACGCGCTGCTTTTCTCCGCCGGAGAGGAGCTTTGCTGGGAAGTGGGCTCGCTCTAGGAGGTCGAGGCGTTTGAGCCAAAGGAGCCCTTGTGCGGGGTCTGCGGGCCTGCGGCCGATGCGGGCGGGCATCAAAATGTTTTCGAGGACGGTGAAGTCATCGAGCAAGTTGTAGGACTGAAACACAAAGCCGATGTGTCTATTTCTGATCTCATGGGCTGATCTGGGGCTCCACTCTTTGCCGCAAATAGAGATGTCGCCTCGGTCTGCTTTTTCTAACGTGCCTAGGATGTGGAGGAGGGTGCTTTTCCCTTCTCCAGATCTGCCGCAGATGGCGATCGACTCTCCTCGGTCTACCGATAAAGAGACTCCTTTAAGTATGTCCACCCGTTCCGGTGTCTGAAAGGTCTTCCAGATCTCGCGGGCTTCTAAAATCATTCGGACCTCAGGACGGAGGAGGGTTTGAGGCGGCTGGCTCTGAGGGCGGGGACGAGGCCGGCTGCAAGGGAAAGGAGGGGAGTGGCGATGAGGATGAAGAGGAGCGCTTCGTAGCTGAGCTGGTTGGGAAGGTTTTGTCCAAAGAATGCGGGGTTGAAGGCGGCTCTTCCTTGGAGAGCGCTCAGGAACGAGACGAGGGAATCGAGGTTGTGCAATGTGAGGAGGGCGAGCGCACTTCCGAGCAGGCAGCTGGCGAGGCCGAGAATCATGCCGCAGGTGCCAAAAATGGCTGCGATACTCTTGAAGGAGGCTCCCATCGATTGCAAGATGGCGATCTCCCGTTTCTTGTCGTTGACGAGGAGGACGAGGAGCGAGATGATGTTGGAGCAGGCGACGATGAGGATGATTGAGGCGATGAGGAGGAAGAGGGTTCGGTCGCTTCGGAACTGGAGGAGGAGGTCTTTGGAGAACTCAAACTGGTCGTAGGAAGTGATCTTCCAGTAACGGTCAATGCCCTCTTGAGCAAAGTGGGCTTCGAGGGTTCCTTTCACAGTCTCTGTTTGGGAGATGTCGCTCGGCCAGACAAAAAAGCCGTTCGTGGGGGTGCCGTCGGGGGAAAATGTTTGGTTCGCAGCGTGGATGGAGCGGGTGACGTGAGATGGGACAATCAGACATTTGTTGCCTACGGCTAAAACACCGGGATCATAAAAGCCGACTACTTGGATAGGGAGTTTTTGTTCTTGGGCGGAAAGGGAACTGGGCGCTGAGTAATTAAGGGTCCCTCGGTGGCCGATGAGAATGCCGCTATCGCGATAGCTTTTGGGCAAAATCACAGGAGTGACCTCTTGGAGGTCGGGCAGGTGGCATGTGCCATCCACGCAGTAGGCTGTGGGGGCTTTTTCTCCTTTTGAAGGGAGGAGGAGCGAGTGGAAGGAGGGATTTTTCTCCGTGAGGGAGAGCAAATAGGTCATTTGCGAAAGGGTCGTCGGAATCGCATCTCCTTCTCGCACTACGGTGAGGCGGAGGAGAGCGCCTCCTATTTCGTAGTCTTGAAAGAGGAGTTTTTCTTGGGAAAGGATTTGCTCCGCTTTTTTCACTGGGTCTACGGCACTGGGTTTAGGCCAGTGGAGGGGAATTTCGGGATCGACTTGTTCGGAGTAGGGATCGGACTTGGAACTGAGGAGTTTTTCCCCAATTGTTTTTAGAGTGTACTCAGATGCGGCTGAGAGTGAGTCGATCTTGTAAAAGTAGGATGAGTAATACTCATCCGTCGGCGTGATGCGGAGGGGAGCGTGAAGCGAGGTGAGTCTGCGGATCCAGTTCTTCTCGATACCGGTCGTCACGGAGAGAAATACGAGAACTAACCAAACAACCGAAGAGATGACCAGAACGGACATCAAGGAGATGAGGGCCGTTGCGAGAGACCGTCTCTTCGGAATCAGATACTTGAGAGCTACTGAAAGCTCAAACACTTATTTTGCTTCTTTGTAAGTCACGTGTTTGCGGAGAGTGGGATCGTACTTTTTCAGTTCAATACGGCCTGTCGTGTTCCGTTTGTTTTTCACAGTTGAGCGGCAATGATCCGACTCGGTGCTTTTTAAGCGAATGATTTCTCGTGCCCCTTTGGCCATATAAATACCCTCTTTTTTGACCTATTCTAGCTCAATGCCAATGTTTTATGCAATGAGGAAAAAAATATGAACAGGGAGCCGCACGGGGGCCCCGCTTCGGGGACGGCCGATCCCTGTTATTTTTCTTAGAGGGTGTTCTGTAAAAAAATACTGTTGTCGATATTGCCCCCCATATTTGAAGTCGAAAAACTCGATGAAATATTTTTTACAGAACACCC
>CAIVVG010000030.1 GCA_903909295.1 uncultured Chlamydiae bacterium | reverse complement strand
GGATGCCGAGTTGCTCTTCGATGTCGATGATGCTCATCTTGGCGTCTACAATCCAGCCACCTGAGGGGATTTCCCAAAATTGCCGATCGTCGTCGATGTCGTATTCGTCTTCGATTTCTCCGACGAGTTCTTCCAAAATGTCTTCAATGGTGACGATTCCTTCTGTGCCGCCGTACTCGTCGACGATGATCGCCATGTGGATCTGCTGGCTGCGGAACTCCTGGAGCAGCTGAGGCACTTTTTTGTTTTCGGGGGCGTACAAGACCGGTTTGGAGATCGAGTCGAGGGGTTGATTTAGATCGGAGCCCTCTTGGACGTAGTATTTGAGGAGGTCTTTGTAGAGGATGACCCCGACGATCTCGTCGAGGGTCTCTCGGTAGATGGGGATGCGGCTGTACCCTTCGGCGGCAAAAAGGTGGGTCGCGTCTCGGATCGAGGTGTCGGCGGGAAGGCTAAAAATATCGACGCGGGGGACCATGATCTCTTTGACGACGCGCTCTTTAAAATTGACAAATGAGCTGATGAGTTTCTGATCGCTGGGGTCGAGGTGTTGTTGGAGCTCCGATTCGCGGATCATTTCGCGGAGTTTGGCTTTGTCGGTGAGGAGTTCGGGCTCGAGAGTGACCCGTTTGAGGAGCCCTCCAGTGAGTTTAAGGAAGAGGAGGGTGAGCGGAGAAAAACAAAAGAGATAGAGGGAAGCGAGGGGGGCAAAGAGTTTGAGGATGGTGCGGCTCCAGAGGTTGGCGAGGAGGCGGATGACGAAGTCGAGGATGAGAGAGGTCGCTATGATGATGGAGGCGATCGTAACGAGCGGGGGCCAATCTTGGACGGACGGGGGGTCCAAAATGATATGCTGTGTGTAAGGAAACGCGGAGAGGATGTAAAAAAAACTGGTGGTGGCGTATCCGAGTTCGCAAATGTGTTTGCAGATCGAGATCGAAAAATAGAGGTTTTCCCACTCATTTTTGGGAAAGAATTTTTTCAGAAGGGGGCGGAAGAAAAACGTGCGGGAGCTGTAGAGGAGCTCTTTCGATTTGAACTTGCCGAGGTGGAGAAGGGCGGTGTTGCAGCCCGTAAGGACGAGGGCGCCTAAAAGAAACAACAACGCGACGAGCGGGCTTTCCAAAAGAAACAGGGTCATAGGACTGCCATACAACTTTTTTCTTTTTTCCGCATGATCCTTTTTTCTTGGGGAGTTCTATCGTCGTAGCCAATGAGGTGGAGGAGGCCGTGAATGATGTAGAGATTCACTTCCCTATAAGGGTCCAGTCCCTTCTTTTTTGCATAGGCGACCGCAGTCGCAGGGCAGACAAAAATTTCCCCAAGATGCTCTCTCCCTAACGGAAAAGAAATGCAATCTGTGGGGCTGGGATCTTGGAAGAACTGGTCGTGTAGCTCACAAATCGTCTTCGTAGAAACGAAGTAGAGGGCCACTTCATCGCACACCACGCCCAGATGTTCTAAAACACAAGAGACCACTTGCCGAACGCTTTTCGCGTTCAGCTTGAGGTCTCTTTGCTTATTTGTGATGTGAACTTTCAAACTTAGGTAGAGGGGGTTTTAGGGAGTCCGGTCACTTTCGTGTTTTTTCCGTCTACCCATCTGCCTAGCTTGCGGAGTACGTCTACG
>CAIVVG010000029.1 GCA_903909295.1 uncultured Chlamydiae bacterium | reverse complement strand
GCCCGCTGCGAAGAGGTTACCGACGAGGGACTGGCCCACTTAAGCACCCTCCCCCTCCAAGAACTCAATCTTGCCCGCTGCGAAGAGGTTACCGACGAAGGACTGGCCCACTTAAGCGCCCTCCCCCTCCAAGGACTCAATCTTGCCCATTGCAGAAGAGTTAGCAATGCGGGACTAGCCTACTTCAATAACCGCCTCCTCAAAAGCCTCGGTCTTGCCTACTGCGAGCTCATTACCGATGCGGGGCTAACCCATCTGAGTGCCCCCCCTCTCCAAAGACTAAATATTGTCGGCTGCCACAGGATTACCGCTGCAGGGCTAGCCTACTTAAAAGGCCTTCCCCTTCAAGAGCTAGTTGCGTCCAACCGCAGAGAGGTTGCCAAGCGGAAGCAACCCGCTTAGAGGGTGTACAGAACACCCTCTTAAGGCGGCTACCTATTCTGCTCTCTTTCCAAAATGAGGGCAGCTTCTTCTTCATCGATCAGCACGAACCGATTGAAGCCCTGCTCATAGCAGTAAACATCGGCCTGCGCAATATCAAACCACCACCCCTGAATGCGGAGCTTCTTCGCTTTGACCCGCTCTTGAACGAAGGGATAGGTGGCGATATGCTCCATCTGTTGGAGCACATTGATCTGAGAGAGCTGATTGTGCTCTGCCAAAGAGGGGGTCACCTCGAACCCCTCCTTCACCTTGCGGAGCGACTCTTTGCCGTACTGCAACCAGGAAGAAAAGCAGGAACAAGTCCGGTCAGCAGCACCTTGCAGAAGAGCCTGCATCGCCCCACACTCCGAGTGGCCGCAGACCACGATGTCGTCCACCTTCAAGTTCAGAACGGCAAACTCGATCGCCGCAGCCGCACAACGATCCTCGAGAGAGGTCACTGGAGGGACCAAGTTCCCCATATTCCTCAAGACAAACACATCACCCGGGTTCGTCGAGGCGAAGAGGTTAGGAACCACGCGGCTATCTGAGCACGCGATAAAGAGGGCATCGGGCTTTTGCCCCAAAGCCAGTCTCGCAAAAAGAGCCCGGTTCTCAGGAGTTAACCCCTTTCTGAACTCGACGATCCCCCGAATCAACTTTTCCATAGTTCCGATTATACCAAGGAAATTGTACAAAGTCGAGTGTGTTTGGAGTTGCAGCTTTTTAGAGAGTTGCGAAATAATTCCCTCAGAGCCACAATGGCGGGATGAAGAAGTGTTTTATTACGGGTCTCGCCGCCCTGCTGCCGATTGCGTTTACCTTCTGGTTCATCCATCTGATCATCGGTCTTTTCACCAAGCCGTTTACCGATGGCCTCCACCTGATTTGGGGACATTCGATGCCCGGAGCCAAGGGCTTAAGTCAGGTCCTCGTCGTCGTATTTCTGTTTCTAACGGCGCTTCTCATTGGATTTGTCACCAGACGGTTTTTCTTCTCTCAAATCCTCCACCTCGCCGATAAATTCCTCCACCACATCCCATTTGTCAACAAGATCTACAAGACCTCCAAAGAGCTGGTCCATTCCCTCTTCGGAGAAAATAAAACTCCCTTTAGCCAAGTAGTCCTCGCTCCATTCCCCTACCCAGGAGCCTACTGCGTAGGGCTCGTCACAGCCGATTTCTTTCAAGGGAATGACCTCGTCTCTGTATTTATCCCCACAGTCCCCAATCCGGCCACTGGCTATATGGTGATCTTGCCCCGATCGGAACTGATCTCAATAGACATCTCCACAGAAGAGGCGATCAAATACGTCCTCTCCTGCGGCGTCATCCAACCGGGAGCCCCCGCATGAAAAAATACCTCATCACCGGATTTCTCTTCTTGATGCCGGCCGTCTTGACCCTCCTGATCGTCGTCTTCCTCTTTGATCTTTTCACCGACCCCCTCGTCAATGTGGTGAAATCGGTTGTCAATACGATGACCTACCGCTTCGAGTTCCCCCTCTCTCAAAGTACCGTGCTCGTCCTCTCTCGCCTCCTCGCCTTTGTAATTACATTGGCATTCATCATCCTACTCGGCGCCCTTATCCGGTGGTTTTTCGGCAAAAACCTCCTCCACGCCACCAACCGACTCCTCGACCAAATCCCCATCGTGAGAACGGTCTACAAAACCAGCCGAGACCTCCTCAACGCCTTTTTCGCCACCGAAGGGCCCAAAGCCTTCCACTATCCCGTCCTCATCCCCTTCCCCTCTCTACCCTGTAAAGGGGTCGCCTTTTTAGCCGGACAAATGGCCAAAGAATTCCAGGCAAAAGTCTCTGAGCCGCTCTCCCCCGTATTTCTCCCCACAACGCCCCACCCCCTCTCGGGTTTCTTACTCCTCATCCCGAACAAAGAGATCCAAAAACTCCCCATGAGCAATGAAGAGGCCTTTAAATTCCTCGTCTCCTGCGGTACAATGGTGCCCCCAACGGAAAAATAATGGATACCATGATGGATACAAGGGTAGTGTTTTTTCAGGTGCGCGACCCCGCCGCCAAACTCCGCAGCATCGTAGAAGCCGCCCACCTCCATTTTGAGAAAAAAGAGCCCCTCGTCATCTTCGTCGAAGACGAAAAAGGAGAGACCTTCGTCGACGACCTCCTCTGGAAATCGCCCTCCACCAGCTTCCTCCCCCACTCCATTGCCAGCGGCCCCTCTAAAGAGTTCGTCGCCATCACACGGCTCAAACAAAACGTTAATGACGCAAAAATCGCCTTCAACCTCTGCCCCACCCCCCTCCTGATCGAGGGCCCCTTCCGAATCATCTACGACTTCGAAGACCTCACCTCCCCCCACAAACAGAGCTTCTCCGCCCTCCGCTTCGACGCCTACAAAAACGCCCACTTCCTCTGCGAAGCTCGTTCCTAATGAGGGAACCTTCGTACTGTTCACTGGTGTCAACTGTTCATTATTTATTGAACAGTGAATTCTAGTGAACAGTGGAGGGTGCAAGAAAGATCGACTCCCTGAGCTAAAACAGATCTGACACAAGTCTTGAATATTGCGCGCCCTCCGGCTATACTCATAAGCGTTCACCAGGGGTGTCCATAAAAAAATGGGCTGAAAGGAAATGCCATGTCCACAATTAAACCTGTAAACTCACCAAATACCCAATTACCTAAATCTACATACGGCCCCATCAATTATTGGAAACTGATCGCGATCGGCCCTGCGGAATATTGTCGAGTGATGCAACAGAGAGAGTGCAAAGTCCGTCCCTCAGATCCAGTTTTGCGAAACAAGTGCCTAGAAATGTATCGCGAGTGCCTGATCAAGGCTACCTTATACGAGCAGTGGAGCAATATGCACTGGCTCACTTGAGCGAGGGGGGGGTCTTCAGGGTGAGATCTACAGGGCACTCAAATAGTTTTTTCATAAGATAAATTAATTTTATAAGTTGATTGTAATTGTGGCGTAGATGTTATAATCCATGCGCCATGAACTACATTAACTACTTTAAACATACATTATTTTTACCAAATATTTACCATCGGGAATTTGAGCTTGATACGGAGGCTTTCGGGCAGCAGGCCAAGAAGGTCGCTCTTATCGCCCTCCCCTTCATTGGGCTCTACCGCCCTGCGGGAGCGGTGCTCTCGGTCAGCATGGGGTCGGTCCGTGGGGTCTCCCACCTGAGCCAGGCTCTGACGGAGCAGCGAGGGGGGCAGTGGAAGGAGATGAGCCTCTCAGTTGCGCAAGCGACGTTGGCCGCCATTGCGGTTGCGGGGACGTTTTTCCACTTCACGACGGGTCTGTTCATCACCACTTCGGCCGATGGGTTGCAGAATGCTTGGAATACGTGTGCTCATATCTTGAAGGGGGAGTATTCGGCTGCGGGGGAAAAAGCGCTCCATACGTTGGGGAACTTGCTCTATTTGAGCTTCATGGTCACCGGTTCGTTAGAGGCACTTTTGGTCTTCACGCTGGTGCAGGCTACGATCAGTTTGTATGGCGCGAAAAAAGAGATTGGCGAGGGGAACTATTTAGAGGCGGCGGCCAAGATCGCCATGGCGGGGATCCAGATCCACCGGGCTCATGGGTATGTCCGTTTGATTGAGCGGCGAGACTTTTTGTTCAAGATGGACAAGTACAAAAAATTGCTTGAGAGGGCGCTCAATGGGCGTCGTGTTCGAGGGTTGATTGAGCATCCTTTGAACGACTTGCAGGGAACTGCTGAGGCAAAGCGGTTGATTTTGACCGATGCGAATGGAAAGGAGTACGACTTTGGGGCCCATGTGCATGGTTTTGGGCAGGCGCTCGTAAAGGGAGATAACCTTACTTTTAGAGTGCGCGAGATCGATGGCCAAGAGATACTTGAGCTGGAGTTCAAGGTCAATCACGCGTTTAGGGATAAGATCGATGAGGCGATGAAGCAAGCGAGGGGCTGGAGTACCAAAGAGGCGAGGGAGATTTTGTCTCTGACTGGTTCTCATGTAGAGGGGGTGAATGTCTCTCACAAAGAACAAAATAATGGGATGTTCTGGGTGAGCGATATCACGGAGCGCGATGAGCTCCATTTAGCGGGGTTGGGAACAATCTCGGTCGGCGCTGCGGATGATGTGCCGAATCTCTATGACAAAGTGACGATCCGGATGGACAAGAGCAAAACGATTTACGATCTCCATGAGATGATCTCTTTCCTCGATCTCACTTCGGTGCTGGCGCCGTCGACTGAGGACGATTTTGAGCGGATGAAGTTAGGTCAGTTATTTCGAACTTTCTTCCCTGGCGAGGCGACCCCTTTTGAGCGGACGGAAGAGTTCTTTCAGCTATCGATTCCGGCTCTTAAAGAGAAGATGATTGAAAAAGCCCCTGAAATGAAAGGGGTATTAGACCAGTTCTTGGAGGGCATGAAGCCTCTCGAGATCCTCCCAGGACGGGTCCGCTACCAGATGGACGGACTGGCCGAGGCGGCCTATGCAAAAGGGGCTCGAGCTCTGACAGCGGCTCTCACAGGGGCCCATTCTGACAAGGAATTATTTGAACGAGCAGCGTCGATCCTGAAAATGGGGATGCTCTCTACCGAGACGCGCGATAGCACACAGATGAGTGAAGAGGGCTTGAGCAAATACTGGGACTACATGTCGGGAGGAGCCGATAGCGTCTTTACGCAGCTGCTGACCGAGAAAGACTGTGCAAATAAAACCGATTTTACTGATGCAAGTTGGTACTGGAGCAAAGTGCGCCTCGTGATCTCTCTCAAAGCGCTGGAAACGGGCTCTTATCAGTATCATGAGGGGCATTCAGGAAGTCGAAAAACCGAAAGTGGAGGACAGTGGTGGTGGGATGATGAGTTCCCTTACCTCTCTCGTCCAGGAATTTTGGAATTTATCGAGCAAGAGCAAAATAGCGCAGATTCCAACCGGGGTCATGAGCTGATGTTAAAAGAGCGGCTCGATCCTTCGCTCATCCGAGGGATGATCGTCCCCGATAGCGAGACGAGAGATGGCCTCTTGGAGGCGCTCCGCAATTACGGAGTGACTCAAAGGGATGCGCTTGGGGCTGAGACAATCCTCAACATTCCTGTAGACCAGTTCATCAGAGTAGGGACCCAAATCACCGAAGAACTGGTTGTGTAAAAAGGGAAGCCTAGGTAGCCTTGAACCTATGCTTTTGACCGATTTTCAGATTCTGCGCCCTCGTTTCGAACTTTCCCAAAAAGAAACTCTCGACTGGATTGTCGATGCCCACGTCAAGGCGGAGGGAGATGAGTCGATGCGCCCGGCGCTCACAGAAAAACTGTGGCGCGTGGGCTGCAAGCCGGAACACATCGCAAAGAGAGGGACGGTATTCAATGACTTTTCCCACCGCGATTGGGACAATATGGAGATCTACCGCTTAAGCCGGTGCCCGTCGGGGCGGGATCTCTCGGTCCGGAGCAAGAAATTTCAACTGGAAGCGGAAGGGGTGTTTGAACACTTCTTTCCCGAGGGAGCTGCGCCGCCAGAGGGGCTCATTCAGGTCAGCTGTACCGGCTACGTCTCCCCCAGCGGCGCCCAAACCATCGTCTCGAAGAGGAACTGGGGCGCCCTGACTACGGTCACGCAGGTTCATCACATGGGTTGCTACGCCGCAATCCCCGCCATCCGAATCGGCATGGGGGGGCTAAAAAACCGGACCGATATCGTCCACACAGAGATCTGTTCGCTCCATTCCAACCCGTCCAATCATGCGACAGACCAGCTCGTCACGCAGAGCCTTTTTGCCGACGGCTTCATCAAATACTCGGTTGTGAGGAGGTGCGAGGCTCCTCATTTGCGCGTGGTGGAGACAAGAGAAGAGATCATCCCCCACTCGACCCAGGCGATGACTTGGAATGTCGGCGCATCGGGCTTTGAAATGACGCTCGCCAAAGAGCTCCCCGTTCTCATTACCCGCAATTTAAAGGGCTACTTGAGCCGTTTATGCCCCGAGGGGATCTCTCCCAATACCCTCTTTGCGATCCATCCGGGAGGTCCCAAGATTCTCACTTATATCCAAGAACTCCTCGGTTTGACCGACGCTCAAATGACCTTTAGCTTCCAGATCTTAAAAGAGTATGGCAACATGTCCTCTGCCACACTGCCCCACGTTTGGGCGCGCATTTTAGATGATGCGAACATCCCCTCCGGAACCCCTATTTTGAGCTTGGCGTTTGGTCCCGGGCTGACCATCGCCGGCTCGCTGATGGAGAAAATATGTGGAAATTAGGCGTACTGCCGTTCATGCTCCAAGCGCTCTGCATGGTGTTTGATGAGGGGTATTTCCACCTGCGGAGAGGACTGCCTCGCTGGGAGCGCATTGGCCATCCGATCGACACGCTCAGCGTCCTCGTCTGCATGGGCTTTATCCTCTTTATCCCCTTCTCTAAGACGGCGCTCATCATCTACATCGCACTGGCCTCTTTTTCATCGATCCTCGTCACCAAAGATGAGTTTGTCCATAAAGAGCACTGCCCCGCCTCAGAAAACTGGCTCCACGCAGTCCTCTTTACCCTCCACCCCATCGCGCTGGCTTGCGCCGGTTTTATCTGGCCTATCGTTCAAGGAGTAGAAGTCGCTCCATGGATCACTTCCTGGTTGGATAACCCTGGAGCGCTCCTTTTCTTTTTAAAAGCCCAGTTTGGCACTATGGCTTTGTTTCTTATCTATCAAATCATTTACTGGAACTTCCTATGGAAATACGAGCTATACTGCAAATAATCACGGCGTAGTGGTTTCAGGTTCCGGAAATACGATGACCGTTGTTGCTCCGGACGCATCGACGAGCAAGATTTTAATGAGTGGTGG
>CAIVVG010000028.1 GCA_903909295.1 uncultured Chlamydiae bacterium | reverse complement strand
TTTGCTTTGCAAGTCCCGTATCAATCGCATAGACCTTCTTTTGCAAAAGGACTTGCTCTGAAACAGAGAATGAAAACCGATCCAAAGTGAAAATTAAATAGGCATTTTCCAGGTAATGAATGTAATTTTTTACCGTGTTGACGCTGCCTAGATCCAATTGGTTTTTGATCTTCGTATACGATAGGGGAGTTCCTATGTTGCTCAGGAGGGTGAGGGCCAACTCGCGCATCGCCTTCACTTCCTTGATTTCATAGCGAACAATCACGTCTTTATAGAGGATGTTTTCATACACATTTTGAAGGACGAGGGGGTTTTTGTGTTCCAAATACTCGGGCATCCCGCCGGTTTCTAAAAACTCATTGAAATGTCTTTTTAGGAGGGCTTTTTCTTGGGTGATTAAAAAGCTTTTGTCATTGTAGGTAACTTGGTGGTACTGGAGATATTCCCTGAATGAAAAGGGGAGGAGCAGGGCGACAATATGCCGACCTGTAAGTCGCGTACTCAGTTCCGAGCTGAGCAGAGAGGCATTCGAGCCGGTGATGAATACCTTATTTTTCTCGCGGTGGATGCGGCGGACAAACAGTTCCCAATATTCAATGTTTTGAATCTCATCAAAGAAAAAAACCTGTTTTAATCCATAGAGCTCGATCAACACTTCATACAGGGTGTTGAAGTCTTCGGTGGTGAACTGAATCAGGCGCTCGTCTTCAAAGTCGACGAAGTAAAAATCGTTGCCATAATGCTTTTTGAGAATTTGTCGCAGGAGGGTCGATTTTCCCGAACGGCGAACCCCAGAAATAACGACGGCGTGAGGGAGGGGGACCAGGGAGTCGATCAGGGCTAATGCTTCTCGCTCAATGCCGGTTGGGGCGGCTTGGTTGCTTCTTTCTTGCTCCAAAAGAACTTGCTTGATTGTCTCTCTATCCATGTCCATAATGATACGTTTTATACAAAAACCTGTCAATGCCACTGACAGGTATTCTTGATGCACTGATTACCAGTAGCTTACAGATTACCCCTGATGCCAGAGGTGGAATCCGTCTAGGCGACTGTCTAGGTAGAGGAGGGTATAGACCGCCTTCCAGCAAAGGGCGAGCTTCAATGTGGCGGATCTCCCAGCGGCAAAAGCGGTGGTGGCTTCGCATATTTCGAGCACTGTGGCTCTTAGTTGGGGGGAGAATTGGGAGAGTCCTGTCCTATGGTCTCTGAGGAAGCGGTCTATCAGCACCCTGATTTTGGGGGGCGAGGTCGGGATCAAGTACCATTGGACGGCTTTTGTGGTCAACCTGAAGAGGGGGTATGTGAGAGGTAGAGCCAAGAAAAGAGATGCTATGCGCTGGAAGGAACTGGGGCGGGTGATTTTTTCTATAGTGCGCCTTCCTACAAATAGGGCGGTATCTCCCACAAGACTTAAGACCAATGCACTGCAGAAGACCCCCTTGATGTTTCCGACGACCATGCTTTTCAGGGTGGGTGGGTAGAAACCCTTGTTAAAGATGGAAATCGGGATGGAAAGGGGAGCGGACATGAGGCCGAGCACGAGATAGAGGAAAAAATTGGCAGAGAGATGTCTTATTGGGACTTCCCCGAGCGAGCTCCCGATCAGTTCAGTCCATGTGTGGGGAACCTCATTGGGGTTGTAGGGGCGTTGGCATTGTAGGCACATGTAGTTTGGGATTTCCTCTCTGGCTCGTATTTGCTGGAGGCAGGTTCGGTGTATGCGGTGGACGAGGGTGGTGTCTGTAGCGGAGAGGGTATGGGCTAGGATTGGGCTATTGGTGGTAGGATCGAGGCAGACGGGGCAGTGGGTCTCGGCGACTTCATCGCCCGAGGCGGGCTGGGTAATTTTCCATTGGATGGGAAGGGGAGCTACTGCGGCTGCTGCCATTAGATATCTCCTTCATCCAGACGTTCTACAAAAACAGGGCCGAAAACGCATGCTCCGATACTGCTGATGAGAAAATGAGTTATTTTATGGACGATGTTGATTGCCAAGGATTGCAATGGCGGGGGAATAGAGGCAAGGTCTTGATTGCGGCCGCCCCATATGAAGAGATGAATGAGGGCTGCCCTGGCTTCTAACGGGAAGTGGGAAAGAATAAGGCTATGACAGCTCATGAGAACCACCCCAATGGTGGCAGCTATGACGAAGAAGGTTGTAGCAATGAGGAGGGTTTTTCGCAACGCGGAATCGGGATTACTGATGCGCTGTTTGATGTATCGATTGAAGGATAAGGCGGGGAGTTTTAGACAACTAAGGGTGGTTGCGCTAATGCAC
>CAIVVG010000027.1 GCA_903909295.1 uncultured Chlamydiae bacterium | reverse complement strand
TCTACACAGACTACACAAGACTGTCTCACTCAGAGTCTTCAAGCGGCATCCTCGCTACTTGGTCTCCTAGTCTGAAAAACAACCACCTCGGCACAGTCAGACCTCACATGGATCTCGAGCTCGGATTTGCTTGGGGATCTTACTTCGACAACAACAGCTGGTATATCGATCTAGCTGCTGGGTATGACTTCCAAGTGTTCTTCAACCAGAACATGTTTACCTGTGGATCTGCTCGTCAACAAGTTGCTCACAGAATCGCTGCTGGTAACTTGTATCTGCAAGGTTTGACTATCACAGCAAGAGTTGATTTCTAGTAGAAATCAACCCAATCTGTGTTTCTCTTTAGCCAGGCTGGCAACCCCAGCCTGGTTTTTTTATTTACGGATCATCTCGATCAGATTCGCGACCAGTCCCGTCCAGCCATTTTGGTGGCTAGCTCCTAACCCGCGCCCATTGTCTCCATGAAAATGCTCATGAAAAAACAGGTAGTCTTTGAAGTGGGGGTCTTTTTGGAATTTTTTGGTATCTCCAAAGAAGGGCCGATTGCCATGCTTGTCTTTTTTAAACACTTCGACCAGCTTTTCGGAAAACCATCGGGCCATTTCCGAAAGGGTCACCGGTTTTTCTTTTCTCACTTTGATCTTTAAGTGCTCCCCATAGGTATCTCCCAACCGCTCTAGCGTATCGATCAGCAGATAATTCAGGGGAAACCACACAGGTCCTCGCCAATTGGAATTGCCCCCTTTGATTTTTTCAAGGGCCTCTCCTGGCTCGTACCCAATGGTACTTCCCCCCATGCTCACGGGATGTTTTTCGTGGTATTTGGAAAGGCTCCTGAGACCGTAAGGGGAGCGAAATTCTTCTGGATCCCAGATGTTTTGTAAAAACCGTTCCATCTCATGAGCAGACAGAAGGCCAAATACATGTTTATGCCCTTTTTCATGGGGAATTTTTTGAATACACTGGGAAGTGAGGTGGCTCCTCTTTTGAATCATCCACTCATACGACTCATAGAATGAGGGAAATTGTTTGAGTTCGTCTTCGTCCCACACATCGCAAGCGAAAAACGGGATGATCCCCACAAGAGAGCGCACTGGGATGATTTCCGATTGTCCATCGGGATGGCGTAAATGGCTGTAGAAAAACCCATCTTTTTCATTCCACATATCATAGGAGCGCCAGTACCCTTTGCGCATGGCGGCTGTGACGTAGATAAAGTGCTGGAAGAATTTGATCCCTAAACTTTCATAAATCGGATTTTTTTTAGCGAGCGTAAGGGAGATCCGCATGAGATTTAAGCAGAGGAGAGAAATCCACCCGGCTCCATCTGACTGATCGAGCAAAAATCCTTCGGGCAATTTTTGGGATCGGTCTCCAAAACCGATGTTATCCATCCCCAAAAACCCTCCCTCAAAAATATTATTTCCCAAGCTATCGACTTTATTGACCCACCAGGCGAAGTTAAGGAGGAGTTTGTGAAAACACTTTTCTAAAAAAGCGTAATCCTCAACGCCGTTCTTTTTTTTCTCATATTCAAACAGGTGGAAAGCGGCCCAAGCTTGTACGGGGGGATTGACGTCGCTAAACTCCCATTCGTAAGCGGGGATCGCTCCATTGGGATGTTGAAATTGGTCGAGGAGAAGAAGCCAAAGCTGCTGCTTTGCGAATTGCAAATCAATGGGTGCAAAAGAGAGGGCATGGAACGTAAGATCCCAAGCGGCAAACCAAGGGTATTCCCATTTGTCGGGCATAGACAAAATACGCATGGAGACGATGTGGCGCCAGTGGGTATTCCGAATTTTTTTGTGTTCATCGGGAGGGGGAAGGAGGGGATTATCTCCTGCAAGCCAGGTGCCCACATCGTAGTTGTACATCTGTTTATTCCAGATCATCCCGGCAAAAGCTTGCCTTTGAATCTCTTTTTCTTCTTCGGTCGCATGGCGGGGAGCGACCGCTTCATAAAAGGCATCTGCTTCTTTTTTTCGTGCAGCGATCACTTTTTCACAATCAGCGAGAGGCTCTTTCAGAGGTTTATCGGAGAGGCGCAGTTGCACCACAGCGCTTTTTCCCGGTGCAATCTTCGGGAAAAAATAGTGAAAAGCCCCTTTTGTGCCTTGGCTTTCCGGACTGACTGCCTCTTTTTCGTTGTCAATCAGATACCGGTGAAAAGCGTCTTTCACATACGGAGTATCATTGGGAGTTCCCCAAAGGGCTTCTCTGTTGGATTCATTATTTGTAAAAAGGGTTTTTCCATGGGGGCTTCCGTAGAGGTAGCGGCGACCTATTGAGTATTTAAAGAGAAGATAGCGGGGAGATTGCACTTTACTCCCATCGACGATCAAACAGAGGGGATTTTTGGGATCTCCTTGAATGAGCGGCTCGGGAGCGGCTTCTGGACCCCAAGACCACTGATTGCGAAACCATAATTGAGGTAAAATATGGAGGGGAGCGGCGACGGGACCCCGATTGATCGCCTCAATCTGGATGTAGATATTTTCGGAATCGACTTTTGCATACTCGATAAAAATATCAAAGTAGCGATTCTCATCAAAAATACCCGTATCGATCAACTCAAATTCCCGTTCTTTGGGACTCCTTTCTTGGTTTTCCTCCACGAGGGTGTCATAGGGAAAAGCTGCTTGGGGGTACTTATAGAGGTATTTGAGATAGCTGTGCGTCGGAGTCCCATCGAGGTAATAGTAGTATTCTTTCACGTCTTCCCCGTGATTGCCTTCCCAGGAATTCAATCCGAAGAGCCGCTCTTTTAAAATCGGGTCTTGTCCATTCCAAAAAGCGGGAGCAAAGCAGAGGACCTGGTAGCGGTCGCAAATGCCCCCAATTCCATCCTCTGACCAGCGATACGCCCGCATCCTCGCATGATCGTGAGGAAAGGAGCTCCAAGCATCTCCATTGGCGCTGTAGTCTTCTCGAACAGTGCCCCAAGCTCGCTCGGAGAGATAGGGTCCCCATCGCTCCCAGGCAGTGCCCTCTTCAGCGATCCGTTTTTGCTCAATGTTCATGCTGCTCCCCAAACAGAGCTGCTCCTAAAAGTGCCGTATTGTCATTTAAAATCACCCAGATGGGGATCGATGCGAGCAGATCTCTAAAACGTCCCTTATCACAGAAGGAATTAATAAATCCACCGCTGCGCATCCGATCGACCAAGTGGGGGACAATCCCACCACCGAGGTAGCACCCCCCTAAAGCGAGAAATTTCAAAGCCAAGTTCCCCGCAGCAGCGCCATAGAGCGAAATGAACCAATCGAGCGCATAAGCGCAGGTGGGGTCCTGATTGCCTCGCCCCCACTCAGCAATTGTCTGCGCATCGGGGTTAGTGAGAGGGGCTGGAGGTTTTCGGTTTGTTTCCACCAAAAAAGCATAAATAGACTGGAGCCCTGGTCCTGATACAACTCTCTCGTAGGAGACGTGCGGAAACCGTTCTTTCAAATAAAGAAAGAGAGCAAACTCCTCCTCATTACGCGGTGCAAAATCGACGTGCCCCCCCTCGCAAGCAAAAGGGCGGTGGCTGTTTCCGTCCCAATAAAGGCACGCTTCTCCAAGGCCCGTCCCCGCAGAGATAAGCGCCTGATTTCCCCTCTGGTGGGGGACCCCGTGCTGAATAAAGGAAAAAGAATCGGGTTGTAACGCTCGAATGCCATAGGCATTGGCTTCCAGATCGTTCAAAAGATGGACATGCGCTATTTTGAGTTGGTGGCCGAGATGCTCGGCATCCACGATCCAAGGGAGATTGGTGGCTTTGCACACCCCTTCGCGCACAGGTCCCGCAATCCCAAAACAGGCGCGCTTAGGAACGTGGTTTTCGCTAGCGAGAAACTCCTGGACAATCGCCTCCAGGTTCGGATAACTCCGACTCGGAAATTTCCGCTCTGCGCCAACCAGTTTTCCCTTTTTGAAGAAAGCGAGCCGCGTATGCGTCCCCCCTACGTCACCTGCTAGAATCATTTTATGGGCCCTTTACGGGCCTCTTTCATAAATTCATCAGGGCTGCGGCTTCGCCATATCCATCCTCCTCCTCGTCCATAGCTTTCGCTATGAACTCGTCGTTCGGAACGCTTCGCTTAAGATCTGGCTTTGCCTCGCTCGGCCGCATCCTGTGATGAATTTATGAAAGAGGCCCTTTTCCGCATTGAAGCAAAAATGAGGTTTTTTTTCGCGAGAAGAATGCTAATATGGAAAGAAAAAGGAGTTCTTCATGTCGCAACCAGCAGACCAAAGTAAGAAAAAAGCCCTCGAGCTTGCCGTCGCCCAGATTCAGAAACAATTCGGGGATGGGGCTATTATGGCCTTAGGAAAACACTCCTCCTCTCAAGGGCTCTCGGTCATTAAAACGGGTGCAATTGCCCTGGACCTCGCGCTCGGCATTGGGGGGATTCCCCGCGGCCGTATTGTGGAGATCTTCGGCCCTGAATCCTCCGGTAAATCGACCCTGGCTACCCACATCGTCGCCAATGCGCAAAAAACAGGGGGATTTGCCGCCTACATCGACGCAGAGCACGCCCTCGACCCGATCTATGCCTCCAAAATTGGGGTCAATGTCAACGATCTGATGATCTCTCAGCCCGATAATGGAGAAGAGGCGCTCAACATCGCAGAAATGCTCGCCCGTTCCAACGCGGTCGACGTCATCGTGATCGACTCCGTCGCAGCCCTGGTTCCCAAATCGGAGCTCGAAGGGGAAATCGGAGATCAGTTCATGGGATTGCAAGCGAGAATGATGTCGCAGGCGCTCAGAAAACTCACAGCCACTCTCTCCCGCAGCAACACCTGCGCCATCTTCATCAACCAGATCCGAGAAAAAATCGGCGTGATGTTTGGAAACCCCGAAACAACGACAGGGGGCCGCGCACTGAAGTTCTACGCCTCGATCCGCTTAGACATCCGCCGCGTCACCGGCATTAAAAATGCCGACAATACCAATGAAATCGGCTCGCGCGTAAAAGTCAAAGTCGTCAAAAACAAATGTGCGCCCCCCTTCCAAACCGCAGAATTTGACATCATGTTCAACGAGGGGATCTCTCACATCGGATCTTTGATCGACGTGGGAGCAGAAATGGGAGTCATCGATAAAAAAGGGGCCTGGTTCAGCTACGGAACTCACCGATTGGGACAAGGTCGCGAAGCGGTGCGCGAAGAGCTGAAAAAGAATTCCAAACTGGCTGAAGAGATCGAAACAGCCATCTATGCAAAAGCGCAAGCGAGGAAAGCTCCCGAAGCTCTAGTAGGAGTATAATTTAGCGATCGCTTTTTTAAATGGCCCTGAAAACAAGCGGAGAGATTTCAAATCCG
>CAIVVG010000026.1 GCA_903909295.1 uncultured Chlamydiae bacterium | reverse complement strand
GGCAATATCGACAACAGTATATAGCCCCCCATTTTTGAACTGCTGCTCGAGCGCAATCTCGGCCATTCAAGAGTCGAGTTAGCCGAGCTATCTGTTAAGCTGCGGCAAGGCACTTGCCGCCCCCTAACAGTAGGAGAATCTCTCCCCTTTTCAGGGGAGAGTTCTTCAATCGAAAATAGGCTCAAAAGAACCGAAAAATCGATCAAAATTTTTTTACAGAACGCCCTCTTAGAGGGTATTCTGTAAAGCCGCTTTACATCCAGTGATCGCCCCATTCGGCGTCGCGGGCCTGTCGGTATAGCTCTTTATGGCTACGTGTAACCACCTTCTCTTGGAGCTGTCCCTGATTGGTGCAGAGGGGCAATCTCACGTGCCCGGACCCCTTTTGCGGGGGGCGCACAACCCTTCCCGCAAAGGGGGGAACGGGCTTTCTAGAGGCCACTATATAAGAAAACTTTTCGTCCTCATGGCCCAAGGTCCCCCCTTTTAAAAGGCGGTGGAGCCGGGTCCTTTCGATGCGAGCTGAAAAATGGCACCAATCAGCTCCTTGGATGGGGCAAGCGAAGGCGTGGGGGCAGGGAGCGGCGATATGGGCGCCCGCCCCAATAAGTTGCTCTCTGAGGGTCCGGATCAGTTGAAAGCCCTTCGGGGTTCCTGGCTCAATGAGAATAAGACAACCAATAGGACCCTGCCACAGACGCTTTACCAGCTCTTCGGGGTCGGGAAGTTCCCCCAGTACATAAGACAAAACAGCCACGTCAGACGGGGGGATGGGGAACGGCTCGCTCAGAGAATGCCGCAACCACGCAGCCTGTTTCAAAAGAGCCCGTCCCTGCGCCAACTGCTTGCCCAACTCAATCGCCTCAGGACTCCGTTCTACGCAGGTAATCTGGGTTAAGCCGGGAAACCATTCGCTCGCTGCCCAAGATGCGGTGCCAGGTCCGGCCCCCAAGTCGAGAAAATGGGAACAGGGCGTCGCAATTTGAGACAGAACCTTGTACACGGCTCCATACGTGGCGGGCATTCTCGTGGCCAGGTAGGCGAGTTTTTGAGCGGGGTCTTGGAAGATCGAGCGACTGCTGCCCCCCTCATGGTAGGTGGCGCTCAGAGATTCTCGCGCCTTTTTCAGGAGAGTGGAAGAGGCTCCTTCGAGGATCTGATCCAACTCAATTTGGAGTTCTTCGGGTAAGTGCAAGTGAGCCTTTTAGTGGATTTGAACGGCGACTTCGGCAGAGAGTCCTGGCTTCAAACGGCTGTCGGGAGAGTCGATTGCGATGCGGAGCCCCACCCGAGGCTGTCCCTCTAAAGTAGCGGGGCCGATCCAAGAGACGGCGCCACCCCAAACCTGACCAGGGTAGGCGAGAAGGCGCACTTGGGCTTTCATACCGAGAGCGACCTTTGCTAATTCAGTTTCTGAAAGAGTGGTCTCGACCCAGATTTTTTGAGGGTTTGCAAGGCGATAAATCTCTTCCCCTTCAGCCGCCAATGCGCCTGTGGGCTTGACCCTCTTCAGCACAATCCCATCAAAGGGAGCCGCATAAGCTTGGGCCGCCACCTGCAGCTCTATCCCACCCAGTTCTTCCTGCAGAGAGTTCAATGCCTGCTTAGCCGCTTCCGTTCTCGCTTGAGCCTCTTCCATCGCCACGAGGTGTCTATGAGCTTCCTCAGGGGTGCCGATTTCCAAAAGGTAAGCTTCTAATGATTTTTCGGTGCGCTCTTGCTCCGAGAGAAGTTGTGCCTGCAGCTTTTGCCGCTCTCCTTCGAGCTGCCCTTTGCGCACCGCGAAGAGAGCTCGATCGAGAGCAAACAAAAAAGAACCCTTCTGAACTACGTCCCCTTCCTGAGGACCGATTTCAGAAATTCTTCCAGCGACATGGGGAGTGATGCTGCAAGTAAATGCTTCTATGTGCCCTGGCGCAAGAGTGAGAAAGGGGTAAACGGCCTGCCTCCAATAAACAGCGACAGAGATGCACAGCCCTAAGAAGACAAGAGCCGCGATTTTTTTTGTTAGATCCATACACAAGAAGGGTACGGCAAACTGGCTTTTTTCGCAATTTTCACACAGGGATTCGGTCGAGCGAGGCAAAGCCAGCACATTCAGCGGATTTTTAAGCGTAAATAGATGACCCCTGAAAAGAGCGCGGCAATTCCCCCTAACAAAAACGGGAGAACAGGAGAGGCCTGAAAAATCAAACCGCCCGCGATTGGCGCAAGAGACATCGCTAACGATTGCACAGATTGACTTATCCCCAAAACCTTGCCCTGCATTTCTCTGGGAGCGGTATTGGAGATCAAACTGGTGCAAAGGGGCCATGCGAGCCCTCCTAAAAGGACACACCCCCCAATCGCTGCGATGGTGAGGTTGATCCCCTTGACAAAGACCAAGGAAGTGCAAAAAACCATAAACCCGACCAAGCACCCCTCGAGGACGCGCATGGGGGAAAATCGGTGAACGAGCCACTTGTTTAAGTAGCCCGACCCGATGGCCCAGCAAATGCCCATGTAGAGAGCCAGGTCGCCGATATCGGAGTTGCTAAACCCGTAATTGGCCACCACGAGGACGGGAGTGAACTGAAAGACCAGTGTCCATGCGAAGAGGAAGAGGAAATAGAGAGTGTAAATCTGTTTGATTTTCTCTGTTTTCAAAGCCCGTTTGATATTGTGAAAAGACTCGAGAAAATCGAACTTGACAGAGCGATCGATGTTCGCAGTTTCCTTAAATCCGAAGAGGAGAAAAAGCAAATTCACAAAGGTGAGTCCTGCAGCGAGCCACAAAGGGAGATTGGAAGAAAACAGCGGATAGAGTTCCCGATCGGAGAGTTTTCCCCCCACAAAGGCGCCCAATACAAAGGAGAGCCCCGCAAATACGGACAAGTAGCCAAAATACTTGGCCTTTTCTTTTTCCGTTTCGCTCAAATCGCTCACGCAAGCCAGGCAGATGGACATATTGCTCGCGAAAAGACCAGTAATCAACCGTGCAAAAAACAGAAGGTAGAGATTGTGCGTTTGCATGCTCCAAGCGCTCAATCCCAATCCGACCAACGTACAAAACACGCTGACGACCAGCGCCCTTTTACGCCCATCGCGATCGGCGTATTCTCCGATCAAAGGGGCCCCTAGAAATTGACCCAGAGAAAACGCCATGAGGAAGACCCCTAAAATAGTCGCACGGGTCGCCTCCGAAATCTCCGGGGAAAATAGCCGGTTATCCACATCGAGAAAGTAGGGTGCGAAAATGGGGAACACGATCGACCAACTCAAGTTGTCGACAAAGAACGTAAAGAAAATCGAAAAAAGAGTTAATTTTCTATTGGGCTGCTTCATGCGATGAGAATACCACTATCTAGAGGGTGTTAACAGTTTCATCTCCTGTCGATTTTTGATTTAAATCTTGGGGGGCTATATCGACACCAGTATATTGCCCCCCAAGTTTGAAGTCAAAAAGCGGCCAAAATAATCCAAAAACTCGACGAAGCATAAAACTGTTAACACCCTCTTATAGACCAATCAATGGGGTTTTTTCCCATTTTAGTCAAAAATTCATTTACCTTGGAGAAATGGCGGCATCCCAAAAAGCCCGCATACGCAGACAAAGGGGAAGGGTGAGCCGCGGTCAACACCAAATGGCGAGCAGGAGCTTGCACATGTTTAAATTTTTCCAATGCCGATCTGCCCCACAGCAAAAACGCGATCGGATCCTCGCGCGCGCAGAGGAGCTGCACGATCCGATCTGTAAAGCGCTCCCACCCCCGACCATGGTGCGATTTGGCCTCATGGGCCCTCACCGTCAAGGTCGCATTGAGCAGTAGAACTCCCTGCTTAGCCCAATCGAGCAAGCACCCGTGTTTTGGCCTGGGGACTCCTAAGTCGCTTTCGATCTCTTTAAAGATATTCTGCAGCGAAGGGGGCGGTTGCACTCCCTTAGGCACGCTAAAAGAGAGGCCATGGGCCTGCCCCGGCCCATGATAGGGGTCCTGTCCCATCACAACGACCTGCACTTGATCAAAAGGGGTTTGGGTCAGAGCGGCAAACACCTCGTCTTTGGGGGGGTAGACCTCCCTGCCGGCAGCCGCCTCAGCCTCTAAAAACGCTTTGAGCTCCTTCATGTAGGGGAGATTCCACTCCTCTGCCAAAAGATCTTTCCAATTTCCCATGACCTAAGAAGCTATCATTTTTGGAAATTGACAGCAAAGGGAGATTTGCTCTACAATCCTTTCATCTTTGGGGACTGAACTATGAAAGACTTGGCTGAGAACAACCTGATCCGCTTCACGAACGTCACTCGCAAGAAGGACGCTATTTTTGCCAATTTTAAGGTAAAGGGATTGCGAAACGGGGTGGTATTTTCGGCCTCTATTTCAGTGGACATCAGTTCCCTAGAGCTCCATCCAGGCGACACGCTCGAGAAGATTGTAGAGCAATGCGCCCGGCACGGGGTGAAAGAGTTTAAAAAATCGGAGCTCCAATTCGAAGGGGTCTCCGCAGTTTCTCCTGAATATCTGGGTGTAGCGCAGCTTGGCTAGCGC
>CAIVVG010000025.1 GCA_903909295.1 uncultured Chlamydiae bacterium | reverse complement strand
GGAGCGTTTGTGGAGATACGCCTAAACATTTCGCCGCATCCTGGATGCCAAGAAACTTATTCATACTGATATAGTATGATCAGGTTTGAATAAAGTCAAGGAATACTGTTACAAGCCCCGGGTATAACGGCAGGAACCCCGGGTATAAGCCCTACGAATCTGGACATTCAAGGTCTCCCTCCCCATTTTCCCCCAGTACCCGAGAAACTAGCAGCCTCTTTAAAAAATCTCGGTAAAAGAACGCCTGTGAAAAAAATTAAAGCAGTGATTGCAGGGCTATGTGCAATTGACCCCCTTACCCTGCCTGAACTGGCTCTCATTTTACAACGGGACCCTGATCATCTGCGGAAACAATACCTTTCGAAAATGATCAAAGATGGAGAACTAGAGTACCTTTTCCCAGATCACTCGGCCCATCCCCAACAAGCCTATAAGACCGAGAATTTGAGCTCCTTAAGCCTTTAAGAGGGACCAAGTGTTGATGGCACCCTCTATTGAAGCGGTAAAGTTTACGTCTCTGGCCAGGAGGGTCGCCACACGGTCGCGGTCCGTATGATATCTTCGGAGGGGTTGCCCTGTCATTGGGTAGATCCGTCGCTCGCGTAAACTTTCGAGTTCATCGAGGTACTTTTTCGCAAAATGGGGAATGGGGACCTCTTTTAAGGGAAGAGGTGAGGCAATTAGTCTATGCACCACTTTATGAGGGACCTCAACAAAGAGGTCGGGATTGTCGGTACTCACAGTTTCTTTAAAACGCGCTATTTCGGGTATAGTGAGCGACTTTACCGCCTCATTGAACATGGCTGTCAAATAGGCAACCCCATCCCGATTTTCCTCTCGGGCTTTATCGAGTACCCGAGTATTGTGGGTCTCCACATGATCTGTGTGAGGATCTGCATCATCTGGCGAGGAAGCCGCGGTTACCCGCATAGTCGTCGAAATTGCTAACCATCCTGAAGGGATACTTCCTCCGGAAGAATCCGCGTCGAAACTCTGCGAAAGTCTTTGGACAGCGTCATTCGTGCGGCGAAAAACCGCAGAGAACGAACTCGAAAACAACTCCTCAATAATAGGAAGCATACTTTTCCCTCCTTATGAGTGGAAGATTATACCGCCGAGGGCGCTTTATCTTCAATATAAACAGATCACAAAAATTGCCTAACAACGCCGTTAGGAATCGGCTCGGAGCTCGGAGTCGAGGAAGGCTTTGAGTTCGGCGGCGGAGGTGTACTCGAGGGCGCTCTCGGCGAGGCGGTAGGCTTCGAGGATGCGCCATTTGCGGACGGTGTGCTTGACGAAGGGGATGTGGCGGGCGGCGACGGAGAACTCGCGGAGGCCGAGTCCCATGAGGAGGGGCATCATGAGGGGGTCGGCTGCGCACTCGCCGCAGACGATAACCGGCTTTCGGCAGCGGCCGGCGGCGGAGACGACCATGCGGATGAGGCGGAGGACGCTGGGGTGGATGGCGTGATAGAGGGCGGCAGTCGAGGGGTTGGCGCGGTCGGCGGCGAGGACGTACTGGATGAGGTCGTTGGTTCCAATGGATAAAAAGTCGGCTTCTTCGGCCATGGCATCGCTCATGATGGCGCTGGAGGGGACTTCAATCATGCATCCAATGGGGATTTCTTTAGCTGTCTTGATCCCTTGTTCGTGGAGCTCGGCTTGGATTTTCTTGGCGAGGGCTTTGACGATGCGTAGTTCGGATAGGTCGGCTAGCATGGGGATGAGGATTTGTACGTCGCCGTAGGCGCTGGCTCGGAGGATGGCGCGGAGTTGGGTGTGGAGGATTTCGGGGAAGCGGAGGAGGAAGCGGATGGCTCTACAGCCGAGGGCGGGGTTGAGTTCGGTTCCAATGGACTGGAAATATTTTGCGTCGGGGTGGTCGTGGTGAAGGTCGACTTTCTTGTCGCCGCCAATGTCAAAGATGCGGATGACGAGGGGTTTGGATTTGAGGGCGCGGGCCATCTTTCTATAGGCGTCGAATTGCTCTTCTTCAGAGGGGATTTTTCGATGGGTCAAAAAGAGGTACTCTGAGCGGAAGAGGCCGATGCCGCTAGCTCCGCTTTGGAGGGCACTTTCGAGTTCTTTGGGGTTTTCCAAATTGGCAAAGAGGCGTATCTCATAGCCGTCTATGGTCTCAGCTCGTAGGTGGGTGGTGTCGCTGAGGAGCTTATACTCTTCAATGTGCGTCTTTTTCAGCTGGTGATATTTTTTCAAGGTCTGTCGGGTGGGGTTGATGATCACGACCCCTTCTGATCCATCGACGATGATAGAGCGGGGGCGTAACCTGCGAATGAGGTCCATGTCAATATTGGCTACATAGGGAATCCCTTTGGCCCTGGCGATGATGGCGACGTGGGATGTAATGCCTCCGGCCACAGTGACAAACCCGCTGACAAGAAGGGTGGTGGCTTCAATGGTTTCGGAGGGGACGAGTTCGTGGGTTAGGATCACCGAATTATGGGGCATCTCTTTCATCGAAATGCGGCTCAAGGGGCGCAAATAACTCAAAATGCGGCGGGAGACGTCGACAATATCGCTGACTCGCTCCTGAAAATAGGTGTCTTCGGTATTGAAGCGGAGTTTGTATTCTTCAATCACATGGCGAAAGACGACTTCTGTATTGTGCTGGCTGTGGCGGATCTTTTCTTCGATCTCTTCGGTGATGAGGGGGTCTTGCATGATCTCGAGGTGGGTGCCCAATATGGCCACAATTTCGGAGGGGCCTTCTTGCAGAGAGAGGCGGCGCAAATTTTCCACATCTCTGCGGCTTTGGTCCAAGGCTCTGCGATAGCGCTCAATTTCCGCTTCGACCTCTTTTTTCAAAATCGGAACTTCCGGGGGCTCATCGTCTCCGCCAACCATGAACAGGGGGAGGCCAATCCCAATCCCTTTGCTGATGGGCAGTCCGCGTAAAATGAGCTCTTCGTAATGAAGATCTTTCACTTTTCCCCAAATTCTTGTTCAAAGGCCAAGATGATCTGCTGCATGGTCACTTCGGCATCCTCCCCTTCCACCGTCACTTCAATCTGCGAGTTTTTCTTAGCCGCCAACATCAAAATGCTCATGATGCTCCGTGCATTGATCGTCTCATTTCGATAGGTGAACGAAACGGCCGATTTGCGAACTTGAAGGAGTTTTACAATGGAGGCTGCGGGGCGAGTGTGCAATCCGAGAGGGTTTTTTACTTTTACCTTACTTATGAGTTTTTTCACGGATGTTTTTCCTTTTTTGTCTGCGAGCAATCGTTTCAAGAAGTTTCACGTTGAATTCTTTCGCCGAATTATAACCCATATCTTTCAGGCGGTGGTTTAAAGCGATCGTCTCTAATAAAAGCACGACGTCGCGGCCTGGTTTCACAGGAAGCAAATGATAGGGAACGCTAGTTCCCAAAATATCAATGAACTTTTCATCGAGTCCTACTCGATCGTAAAAATGTTTGTCGTCCCACTCTTCGAGTTTGACGACGATGTCGATCCCTTTATCGGGGCGGACGCATACAGCGCCATAGAGATGGGCGACGTTGATGATCCCAATGCCTCGGATTTCCATCAAGTGGCGGGTCAGTTCCGGTCCCGACCCGACAAGATAGGAGCCTTCTCTCTTTTTGACTCGCACTACGTCGTCGGAAATCAGCCTGTGTCCCCTTTCGATGAGTCCTAAAGCGGCCTCGCTTTTGCCGACAGAAGACTCCCCTTGGATCAATACTCCAATACCAAATACCTCGACTAAGGTGCCGTGGAGAGTCAGGTTGGGGGAAAACTCCTCGGTGAGGAGAAATCCGATCCGGTTGAGGAGTTGTGTGGTGCTCGCACTGGAGCGGAAGAGGGGAATTTGGTGCTTGGCGCAGAGAGCAATGAGTTCTTTTGGGGGACGGAGTCCGCGAGAAATGATCACGGCGGGAGTAGTGGCTGTCAAAATCGCGCCGAGCCGCTTTTCTCTCATCTCAGAGGAAAGCTCTCGCAAATACTCGACCTCTTGTTTCCCCAAAACGAGAATGCGCGAAAAAACAAACCCTTTTAAATAACCGGTAAGACTTAAGCCTGGACGTTGCAGCTCGGGGCGTTGGATCTTGCGGGCGAGCCCTTGCTGACCTGCGATGATTTCAAACCCGAGATCTCTTCCATGCTGTTCATAAAGATGGCGCACTAGGTACATAACATCCCCTGCAGATAAAAGATAAACCACTCTGAAAAGGTGGAGAAGGCTAACCCTTCTGCCAACGATTGCTTGTGGCTCGTGTCGGATATTGTATAATCAATGCCAGATAAATAGACATTCCCCATTTCGCTGCCGGGGTACCAATCGGTGTAAAAACACTGGTAAGAATCGAGTCCAATCGCCTCGAAAAAAGGGATCAAGGAACCGGGATCTACTAACTTATTTCCCGAACGCAAAGGGCGCTCGGAGTGCAAAATGATGTGCGCAACTCTCCTTTTTGCTTCAGCGAGCTGCCCCACTTCGAGAAGGCCCATTTCAGACATTTTTCCAAACCCGCTGTGGATACGCAAAAAGGCCAGGTAATCGCGCGGCAATGCAATGCCCACTTCGCTCCGCATCTCGAGAAGATCCTCCTCTGTGCAGGGCGCTCTGCCGCGGAAAAATGTGCTGCTATCGGCCAAGCTGTAGACGAGCTCCGCCTGGAGAGGTCCGTCTTCTTCTTTCTGTACCAAAACAACGCCCACATCATCTAACAACTCAAAAAATTCGACAATCGCGCGGTGGATTTGGGGGTGATAAGGGAACCGATCGAGCCAAAAATCACAAACAAACTCGACTCGATCTCGCGGTGCAATGCGCGATAATTCAAACCACGAACGGGGTAAATCGGAGCCGAGAGAATCTACTTCAGACCACTGAAGCTGAGGCTCCTCATGGAGAAATCTACAGCTGCGGAATCGATTCCCATCAACCCCCCCTTTCTCGTAAAACTTTTTCGCAAGCGAATTCATCATATCCCAAGTTATCAGTTCTGCAAAAAAACATAAACTATTAATTACACAGACTCGTGCGTATTAAGCTTGCTTAGAGGGTGCGCCTAAGGGATTAAGAAATGACCGCAGAGACGCAGAGAAAGTTCCATTGATTCGTTATTTTTCTCTGAGACCTCCGCGTTCTCTGCGTCTCTGCGGTTAATTTTTTTTCTCTTCCCCATAAAAGCACATCTTGAGATATGGTAAGGGATATGGCGAATACGAAAGTGGTGATTCTGGGTGGTGGGTTTGCAGGGCTCAATGCCGCAAAGGCGCTCGGCAATTCAAACTTCGACGTTTGGCTCATCGACAAGACCAATCACCACCTTTTTCAGCCTCTGCTCTATCAAGTCGCAACAGCTGCTCTTTCTCCTGGAGACATCGGTGTTCCTATTCGGGAAATTCTCAATCCGTATCAGAACATCACGGTCCTCATGGGCGAGGTCGTCAGCATCGACAAAGAAAAAAGAGAGGTCGTTTTACGCAATGGGGATCGGGTCGGGTATGAATATCTGATCATCGGCTTAGGCTCCCGCCATAGCTATTTTGGGCATAACGAGTGGGAAAAGTTCGCCCCTGGCCTCAAAACCCTGGCCGATGCGCTTCAAATCCGAGAACACATGTTGCTCTCATTTGAAAAAGCGGAGCGATGCGACAGCATTTCTGAAGCGAAGAAATATCTCAATTTCGTGGTCATTGGCGGCGGACCTACAGGCGTTGAAATGGCGGGGGCGATCGCAGAGGTTGCCTATGAGACCATGCTGAAGGATTTCCGGCGGATCGATATAACGAAGACGAAAATCTACCTCGTCGAGGGCTCTCCCTATGTGTTGCCTGTGTACCCGCAACGCCTTTCTATGAAAGCGCAAAAGTACCTCGAGCACTTCGGCGTCATTGTGATGACGGGAAAAAGGGTGACCGATATCACTCATGATGGGGTGACTGTTGAGGGGACTTTTATCCCCACAGAAAACGTGATCTGGGCTGCGGGCAACCAGGCCTCAGCGGCGTTAGGGACGTTGAATGTCCCCTTAGATAAGCAGGGTCGTGTCATCGTAGACTCCGACCTCACCATCCCTGGACACCCTGAGATCTTTGTCCTAGGAGATGCAGCCTGCGCATCGGATAAGCAGGGCAAACCACTTCCCGGTCTCGCTCCTGTAGCTGTCCAACAGGGACGCTATGTGGCAAAACTGATTCGTAAAAGAACTCCTAAACAAAAGCGCTCCCCCTTTGTCTATCACGATAAGGGGACTATGGCCACCGTCGGAAAAACCAAGGCGATCGGCACGTTTGGAAAAATCCAATTCAGCGGCCTTTTTGCTTGGCTCGCCTGGAGCTTCATCCACGTCATGTATCTCGTCGGCTTCCGCAACCGCCTCGTCGTCATGACCCAATGGCTCTTTTCCTATTTCTCTAGCACCCGAGGAGCCCGCCTCATCAATAAACCGATCGATGGTCCCGCACCTTAATTTCTGGATCCAACAACCCGCACTCTTGGTGGGCCTCACCCTCCTCTTTGGCATAAGTGGTTGGATCGGGGGTGTGTTTTGGGGGTTCTACCTTATTTGGCTCCGCAAATGGCCTACCTGCGTCCTGTTGGCTTTAAGCGTACTCTACGGATGGGGCACCAGCCCACCGACTCATTTACAAAAAGGAGAGTGCACCGGTTATTTTTCCATCCACTCGCTCCAACCTCACCACTCCCCTTTCTACTCAGGCCTTTTGTATAAAGGAGTCGTTTACCTTCCCGAGGGGAAAGTTCCCTGTTCCGTCTATGTGCAGGGAGACAAGCACCCTCCTGCGAATGTCGACTATATTGTAAAAGGGAAAATGACCCCTCGGAGTCGGGAGGAGGTGGGAGTTAAAGTCAAAGAGTGGACCCCCGTTCAAAATACCTGGAGCCTGGCTGAATTCCGCTACCAGATGAAGGAGCGGTTGCGCAGTTTTTTAAGCAAACAGCTCCCCTCACCGCGAGTCGCCGTGTTACTCAGTTCTCTCCTCACCGGCGATGTGGAAGACCGCTCGCTCCGCTATGAATTTGGACGGCTCGGCCTACAACATCTTTTGGCTATTTCCGGTTTCCACTTTGGCCTCCTCGTCGCCTTTTGCTCCTTTTTCCTCTCTTTACTTTTTCCCCAGAAGTTAAAGCTCATTGCACTGCTCTTCTTAGTGACCCTCTATTTTATTTTTGTTGGCCCCTCCCCTGCTGTGCAGAGAAGCTGGGTCGCCGCATCCCTGTATCTCACTGGCACTCTTCTTAAAAAAAGAACCACCGGCCTCAACCTCCTCGGCGTCGGCCTCTGCATCGAAGTGATCTTAAATCCCCTCGTCCCCTCCCACATCGGCTTTCAGCTCAGCTTCATCAGCTGCGGAGGGATCCTCCTCCTCTATCCCCTCATTGAAAAAGAGCTCCGAAGGTATCTACCCAAACGGGACTTTTTCCAAGTCCAGCGCCTCGTCCCCCTCTCTCGGCACGCCCACCTCATTTCATCCTCCCTCCGCAAGGCGATGGCCCTCGGCCTTGCCGTGAATGTTTCTCTCCTCCCTCTTTTGCTCTACCACTTCCACCAATTCCCCCTCCTCAGCCTCCTCTACAACCTCTTTTTCCCCTTCCTCATCTCAGTTACCCTCTTCGGACTCTTGGTGGCCCTCGGCTGCCACCTCTTATGGGCGCCGCTGGGGCACTGGATCTTTGGAGGGACAGACTGGCTCACCGCACAGCTCCTGAACCTAGTCAGCTACCCCCCGCTGGCTCTGGACTATATAGTTGCCACAAAGGAAGTGCCTGGCTGGGCCATCCCGATCTACCTCTTCGGCCTCTTTTGCCTCAGCCTGTATTGGAAAGAGCGCGCTACGCTTCTCTTCCCCAATTGACGAATACCCCCGTTTCAAGTAAAATCATGGGATCTTTCATGGCGGTCGTAGCTCAGTTGGTTAGAGCGTTGGATTGTGGATCCAAATGTCGCGGGTTCGAGCCCCGTCGATCGCCCATTTTCTCACCCGAGGCCCGATGACCCTGATTCAAGCAATTCTTTTAGGTCTTGTGCAAGGGCTCACCGAGTTTTTTCCCATCAGCTCATCTGCCCACCTCCGCTTAGCAAAGTGGTTTTTAGGGATGCCGGACGGAGAACATCTCCTCTTTTTCGACCTCGTCTGCCATAGTGGCACCCTCCTCGCCCTCCTTTTTACGCTGCGGCGCGAGATCTGGGGCGTCCTCACCAGCGTGCGCCAGATGGCCTTTTTCTCCTTGGCCCTCATCCCCCTGGTTCCCGCCTACTTCCTCCTCAAGCCGGTTCGGCTGGCCGCCTCCGACCCCTCGTACCTAGGCTACTGTCTCATGGCTACAGCAGGGATTTTATTTATAGCCTCTTGGCAAAAACGAGGGACAGAGGTGGCCCCTAAATGGAAACATGTGCTATGTATTGGCTTGATGCAGACGATGGCGCTCATCCCCGGCATCTCCCGCAGCGGCTCGACGATTGCCGCGGGGAGGTTGTGTGGTTGGGAGTGGTTGCAGGCAGCCCGATTTTCATTCCTCCTCGCTGTCCCGACCATTGTGGGAGGGCAGGTGCTAGAGACGGCCCGACTGATACGGGGCCACTCAGAGGCAATCGGGTCGGTCGCAGCTTCTTGCTATGGGGCGGGCTTTGCTTGCGCATTCGGACTGGGCCTGGTGGCCGTCCGCTTCGTCTTCTGGGTATATGAAAAAGGAAGTGTCCGCCCCTTTGCTTGGTATTGCTTAGGTCTCGGTCTCTTCTCATGGGCAGTGTTTCATGGCTAAAGCGAAAAAACTGGTAAAAAGAGCTCCTCTCTCCCCCGACGCCCAAGGGCTCTTCTTGCTCGCGATCGGCTTTTTAGGCTTCCTCTCGCTGGCCAGTTTCTCGTTTTTGGAGCCGCACCAAAACTGGCTGGGCTATGTGGGCTACGTGGCCGCTTTAGGGGCCCAGTATCTCTTCGGCCTTGCCTCCTACCTGCTCCCCTGCTATTCGATTTGGGTGGGAATCCGTCTTTTGAGTCATCAAAAACTACTGAACGTCGCCTATGACCATCTCTATTTCCTGATTTTGCTGGCGTCCAGCGCCCTTCTCTTAACTGTTTTTGCCGATGAATTTCCCTCATCAGCCAGTAGCTGGAAAACTCAGGTCATTACAGAAACAGTCACCCTCTACACTCCCTACGCCCATACCCTCATTCGGTATAATCTAGGAGGCATCCCCGCCTACTTTATCTACGCTGACCTCCCCGGCCTCCACCTACAAAGAGTGCTCAGTCCCGCCGGAACAACGCTCATTTTCGCCAGCTTAGGGCTCGTCTCCTTTCTCCTGCTCACACGAGTGCGCGTTGTCTCCAACTCCCGCGCATTTTGGCAAAGTTGCCTCACCTTGGCCACCTGGCTGAAAAAATGGGCCGTCGTCGTGACTAAAAAGCCCACCACGCTGCCCAAAATGCCACAGATCAAAATCAACCTGCCGCCGGAGCAACCTAAAACGGCTCCGCCCATACCAGTAAAAAAACCCGAAGTCAAGATGACGAAAGTCGTCGCCCCCAAAAAAGAGGTCATCCCCGTCCCTACAAAGAGCTTAATGGTCCGCTCCGATGGCTCTTGGGAACTCCCCTCGCCGAGCCTCTTAGAAGATATCGAGCAAAAAGTCGATCAGCCCACCCTCACCAAAGATCTGATGCGGCAGGCCGCCGTCTTGGAAGAGACCCTCAAGAGCTTTGGGATCGATGCCAAAGTGGGCGAGATCCACAGCGGCCCCACCATCACCTCGTTTGAGGTGCACCCGTCGATCGGGGTGAAAGTGCAAAAAATCAAAACACTCGAAAACGATATCGCGCTCAATATGCAGGCCAAATCGATCCGGATCGTAGCGCCTATTCCCGGCAAAGCCGCCGTCGGCGTCGAAGTGCCCGCCCTCCATCCTCAGAGCGTGAGTTTTAAGGAGATGCTCCTCCATTACCAGAGTCAAAAAGGGCGCAAACTCCAAATTCCCATCCTCCTTGGCAAAGCGATCAACGGCGATTGGGTCTTTTCTGACCTCGCGCGGATGCCCCACTGCCTCATTGCAGGCGCCACCGGCTCGGGAAAATCGGTCTGCGTCAACACCATCGTCATGTCGATCTTGCTCAACGCGCGCCCCGATGAGATCAAACTCCTCATGGTCGACCCAAAAAAGGTAGAGCTGAGCCAATATTCGCGCCTCCCCCACATGATCGCCCCCGTCATCACTGAGCCGCATGGAGCTTATTCAGCCCTCCAGTGGCTTGTGAAAGAGATGCAGGTCCGCTATGAAATCTTAAAACAACTCGGCCTCCGCAATATCAGCGCCTTCAATACGCGCAAAGTCAATAAAGAGCTCGAAGCATCCCTCCATATGCCGATTCCGGAACACATGCCTCTGATCGTCGCCATCATCGACGAATTTGCCGACCTGATGATGGCCTCTAGCGCCGATATCGAAACCCCGATCGCCCGGATCGCCCAAATGGCTAGAGCTGTCGGCATCCACCTGATCTTAGCCACCCAACGCCCGTCTCGCGAAGTGATCACTGGGATCATCAAAGCGAACATCCCCACCCGCATCTCTTTCAAAGTGGCCAGCCGCGTCAACTCCCAGATCATCCTCGACGAGATCGGCGCAGAAAACCTCCTCGGCAACGGCGACCTCCTCTTTTTGCCTCCCGGCTCCTCCCAGCTCGTCCGCGCGCAAGGAGCCTACATCAGCGATGAGGAGATCAACCGGATCGTCCAGTTCCTCTGCAAACAGGGCGCCCCCAATTACCTCATCCCCTCCTTTGACTCCTTCCGCGCGCTCGATCTCGGCACAGACGACGACGGCCCCAAAGGAAAAGACCCCCTCTACGACCAAGCGCTCACCACCGTCCTCGGCAGCAAGAGCGCGTCCACCACCTTTCTGCAGCGCAAACTCAAAATCGGCTATGCCAGAGCGGCTAGTTTGATGGATGAGTTAGAAACCAACGGCGTCATCGGCCCTCAAGAAGGGGCCAAACCGCGCCGCGTCCTCGCCTCTCTGCCAGGACAATCCGAAACAGACGAGGAGACCGGTGACGATGAAGAAACACCTTAAATTCTGGGGCACCCGAGGCTCCTGCTCCGTCAGCGGCCCCGAATATCTCCACTTCGGCGGGAACTCCTGCTCTTTGGAAATTTGCTATGGCGATGCCCATGTGATTATCGACGCAGGAACTGGGATCCGCGCTTTAGGAGATACATTTGCAGGGATCACCCCTTTGAAAATCAACCTCCTCCTCACCCACACCCACTGGGACCACATCATTGGATTCCCCTTCTTTGACCCGGTTTATTCAGCAGCCACTCACTTAATGATCTGGGCTCCCGGTTCCACCGGCCGCAGCTGCAAACAACTCTTCAACGACCTCCTCGCTATTGAATTTTTCCCCATCCACTTAGAAGAGGTCAAATCGACCCTTGAATTCAAAACCCTCCAACAAAAAACCCCGATCACATTTGGCCCTATCACCCTCGATTTTCACACCACCAATCACCCCGGACTGGCCTATGGAGTCAAAATCACAACCCCCCACCAGACCATTGGGTACATCACCGATAACGAGTTCTTGCAAGGCTACCATGGAGAGGCTGCCGACGTGACAGAAGAGCTTCTTGAGCCCCACCGCGGCCTCATCGACTTCTTCCAAGGCTGCGATCTCATCATCCACGAAGCGCAGTACACCCCCGAAGAGTACTTGCAAAAAGTGGGCTGGGGCCACTCCTCTGCCCTCAATGCGGTCACATTGGTAAGCCTCCTCAAGCCCAAACAGTGGGGCGTCATCCACCACGACCCCAAACACACAGACGAAGATCTCAAGCGACTTTGCGAATGGACCAAAGAGAAATTGAGCTCGCTCCACCTAAAGATCCCCGTCGAGTGGATCCCCGATAATCACGTCATTGAGTTGAAATAAACCGGCCTAGAAACCTCATCTTGAAAGGCAATCGACACCTCTACATCGACCGCCTCCCTCACCGTCTTCAAAGCCAATTCGCTCGAATTGCACTCGCTCGATAAATGGGCCAGATGAACATGCTTGAGCTGCGGATGCAAAAGCGCCTTCAGCAACGCCGCACATTCCTGATTGGACAAATGCCCCTGTTTACTCAGCACCCGCTGCTTATAGACCATCGGCCGACCACACGCGTGCACCATCGAGGGCTCGTGATTGGCCTCCAGATAAAGATAATCGCACCCCTCCAGCTGTTTGCGCACGAGAGAGGTCACATGGCCGATATCGGCACAAAACCCCAGCTTCAAGGACCCCGTCCGGATCGCAAAAGCGACCGGATCGAGCGTATCGTGCGGAATGCTAAACGGCAGCACCTGTAAATCCCCAAACTCAAACGGCTCCCCCGTCGTAAAGATCTTGAAGCGAGGACGGACACGCAGCGCCGTGTGAATCCCCTTCGCCGTCTCCGCATTCGTCAGTACCGGCACACCCAGCTCCTGCGCCAGCAAAGTGAGCCCCTTGATGTGGTCGACATGCTCATGCGTAATCAAGATCGCCTCGATCGTATCGATCTCAACGCCGATCTCCAGCAGTTTTTCTCGAGTGGCTTTGTAACTGAGCCCCGCATCAATGAGAATGCGCGTCTCTTTCGTCCCCACGTAGATGCAGTTCCCCTTAGAGCCAGAAGCCAAAGGACAAAATCCCTTCATGGAAGTAGATTACCACTTGGAATATTTGGAGTGTACTCCAAAAAATGACGATCTTAGAGAGGGCTTGCCTCTTAAAACAAAAATAGCTTTGAGAAAATAATTTCGTTCATTTAAAGAGAAAGATTGAGGTGATGTATGATAGGACAAGAAATTCTGCAAGAAATTGATTCGACGCTCGATCAGCTGATCCGCAATGCGGAGCTCATTCAGAATGTCGATCTCAAAGAGCTGTCTGAATCGGAAATGGATGGGTTTCAAAAGACGCAAGACAGTCTCATTCAGCACCTGCTCCACATGGACCAGTTTCTCTCACAGAAAAAAGATGGCCTGAAAGTGCCCGAGCCCAAATCGGCTGGCGCCACGATCCAACAAAAATTGTTCCGCTTTGAAAGACTCAAAACTGCGTATCACAAAAGTATTAAGGAGATCCCCACCTGTAAAACGGCGATCCTCCTCAAGAGGCGCAATAAGCGATTATTAGAAGTTGATCAGAGATCTTAAAGCGGCTTCAATATCGTGTGTCTGAGGGAGGACGGCGTTCTCTAAGTCTTTACAGTAGGGAACGGGGCAATCTTTGCCAGTCACTCGCACCACAGGCGCGTCGAGAGAGAAAAAACCCTCTTCTACAGCTCGCGCTGCCAGCTCAGCGCCAAAACCGCAGTTGCGGGGCGCTTCGTGAGCGATCAAGAGCTTGCCCGTCTTCTTCAAAGAGGCGAGAACGGTAGCAAAGTCGAGCGGCACGAGCGTTCTCAGGTCGATGACTTCCACAGAAATCCCCTCTTTTGCCAGCGTATCTGCCACTTCCACCGCCATGAACACCGTCATTCCCCAACCGACCACTGTAGCATCCGTCCCTTCCCGCACAATCGCCGCTTTCCCGAAGGGAAGTAGCTCATCGGCACCCGGCTCAGGGCGTGCGCAAAAGAGGCGTTGGCGATAGAGCGCTTTATGTTCCAAGAAGACCACCGGATTGGGGTCTCGGATCGCCGTCTTAAGCAGCCGCTTTGCATCGGCCGCGTTGCTGGGGATAACAACCTTGAGTCCGGGGCAGTGGCTCAAAAATGCCTCGATGCTCTGGGAGTGGTAGGGCCCTCCCTGAATGTACCCGCCGTAGGGCATCCGGATCACTGCAGGGCAGTTCCACTGTCCATTCGAGCGATAATGGATGCTCGCCATCTCATTGAATAGCTGATTGACACCGGTCCAAAAGTAGTCGGCAAATTGGATTTCGGCCACCGGTTTACAGGTGCCGCTCATCGAGAGGCCAACCGCAAGTCCGATGATGGTCGACTCAGCGAGCGGCGTATTGAAACATCTCTCTTTCCCAAAGCGATCGGTGAGGGTACGCGTAATGCCAAATACTCCCCCCTTTCCGTGGGCCACATCTTGTCCAAACACCACCACTGTCGGATCGCGTTCCATCTCTTCGGCAAGCGCGTGGTTGAGGGCATCCATCAACACAACCGATTCAGCTCCAGGAGTAGTTGGCGTCTCCGCTACTTCAAAGGGGGCAAAAACCTTGGTCGCCGCCTCTTCTTTCTTAGGGAAGGGCATCAGGTCCGCTGCAACAGCCGCCTGCTCAACCCGCTCAAAACACTCCTTCTTGAGCTGCTCGAGTTCTCCTTGAGTGAGAACCTCCTGCTCCAACAACCACCTTTCAAAACGGGGAAGAGGATCCAACGCGAGGTCTATTGCACAAGCCGCAGCATCTTTGTATTTTTTGGGGTCGTCACTATTGCTGTGAGCGCTGATGCGAGGCACCTTAGCAATCACCACACTTGGACCCAAGTTTGAGCGGGCCTTCAAAACCGCTTGACTGAGAGCCTCTGTCGTCTCTGTATAATCGCACCCGTCGACAGAAAAAATGGCCAAATCGGCGTACCCGGAAATCATCTGAGCAATATTTCCGCCCGAAGTCTGCTCGTGGGCGGGAACAGAGATCGCCCAGCCGTTGTCTTGAATCACAAATACGATCGGCAGTTTATGGATCGAAGAAAAATTGAGTGCTTCGTGAAAATCGCCCTGCGAAGTGGACCCATCGCCACCAGAGACATAAACGACTTCAGGAGCGCCACGGAGTTGGATCGCTTTGGCCATCCCGACCGCGTGCAAAAACTGAGAGCCCACACAGCTCGATTGGCAAGGAAGCCGCAACTGAGGGTCGGAAAAATGGTCCGGCATCATCCGCCCGCCGGAGTGATTCGGCGCCTCGCGGGCTAGAAAAACCCCAAAAAGTTCTTCTAAAGAGCAGCCCAAACCCACAGCAAATGAACGATCTCGATAATAGGGAAATCCCCAATCCACTCCCGGCTTCAACGCCAAAGCGCTCAAGACCCCTATCATCTCATGGCCCATGACCGGCAGATGAAACGTCCCCCCCTTATTTTGGCGGACGAGCTTCGACATTTTTTCATCTGTATAACGGACCAGATACATACATTCTAAAGTTTTTAAAGCATGCTCTGTAATTACAGTCTGAATATTCATAACCAATATAATAGCAAAAGTGGAATTACTTATCTTTCTTAGTCTTAATTTGAGTTACTTTCTTCACAGCAAAACGCTTACGTCTTTGACCTGCAAAGTCTTGAAGCGGCTCTTCTTTACGAGGACGACCCCGTTTCTTAGGCAACACATCCCCTGCGGCCAGCTCGATTTTTGGAGCCTCTGCTTCAGAAAGAACCTCCACTTCGCCATGGACCCGCGGTTTGAGGAAAGGTTGGAAAGGTTTTGGCACCTTGTCCATACCAAACATTTTTTCAGCTCCCGCCAGGCGATCGGAGAGATGGCGGAGCGATTCAAGACGTTGAGAAAGAGCTTCGAGCTTCGCATCCACCTTGACGCGAGGACTGCCCCGAAGAGAAGCGAGAAGGTGCTCTTCCGTCTCGAATTTGGAAGAGAAGGTAACGGACGCAGCCGATGCAATATCGGGAGTGTAGAGAAAAATCCGGCAAGAAGCAGGCACATGAGAGTAGATATCGAGACTCATTTGAGGCTCCATCTCCACCTTGACTACCTGTTTGGGAGGCCGGCCTCTCTTGGGGCGCGGGTTGAGCGCTTCATTGGAATAGTACGTTTTTGCCTTTGCCAGAATCTGATCGCGCGCTTGGGAGACATCCTTAGGCACTTTGGAATCAAAGAGAGAGCGCTTGACCTTTTCGATCAAGACCTTGGTTAGCTCCAAATCCTCTTCAAAAACAAATTGAATCTCCTGTTGACGAAGCCATTCAATGATCCGGATCCGAGAGCGCTCCTGATAGTAGAGCTGCCACTTTTCCAGTTCCGTTAAATGGTCGTAGATGAATTCAAGAAAATTTTCCCTAGCCTCTTTCGCAGAGATGAGGTCGATCAGCTTTTCCTTGGTATCGATATCGTAGACCTTTTCATGGATGAACCCCTCCATGAATTTCTTGATCTCGTAGAAGGTCATTTTAGGCAGCAGGCAGTAGCGAGGGGCGTGCTCTATGAGCTCTTTTTCAAGGGCTTCGATCTCGTCTGTCCCCTTATCGAGGTCTGCGTAGAGGAGAAACCCCTCCACCTTATCGAGGTAAAAGTCTCTCTCATCGTCCGACTTAGCAAAAGCGTCCATGAGGCGGTGATAGCGGAGAATAATGGGGTTTTTGGCTTGAGGGTACTTCATCAGGTCCGATGCTACCAAAACCCCATTTAAATTAAAAGAGATGAAAAGAGGCAGGAGTTCATAAACTGGGGGTAAAGAGCCCGAAATGGGGGGCTACTCTGACAGGGATCGTTATTGAGGGATGGCTGGGCGCATTCCCATTTTTTGGGTAGGAAAAAATTTACCGCAGAGACTCAGAGAACGCAGAGGTCATTGTAAATCCTCTGCGTTCTCTGAGTCTCTTCGGAAATCGGTTAACTCTTCCAACTCCCTTCTGGAAGGATACCTAACTGAATGAACTCATCATTAAGGACCTCCTCGAACTCTTATGGAATTTCGTCAGGTAGAGGGGCCCGAACTTCTTTTATATACTTTTTAGCTGAGGCTCCAAATTTTTCCGTCATTTCTTGCATCGAAACTTTCATAATTACCTCGTCCATTCAAATATTCCATTATTGTCGAATAAATAATGAACTTTAATTCCGTTCTTTAGGATTCGGGGATATTTTTCATTTGCTCTTCTAAAGACCAATTGTCTGGTTTGTATTTTGGATATTTCCAATTACCTCCTGTTACCAACCACCGATCTCTAAAAACCTTAATAGCTTTTGGAGTGCAGTCTCCGTATCCAAATTCTACGCCACAACAATCACAAATTTCATACGTCGGAGATTGATTATCTTCTCCCCAAGGAGGATCGGCTTGTGGATTCCCACATACCCTGCAAACAAATTTATTGCTGGACATTAAAATATTCCAAATTAGTTTTATAATTATGAATTAGCGGATCAGGTTTATACATGGTTCGTGGCACTCCTTGGCGATTGATGACGGAGAAAGTGTTTGTGGTCGGATGATAAAATACCATATCTCCATTTACCTTAGTTTTCGTAAGAGTTCCTAATGGAGGATATTTTACAAAATTTCTAGCTGTCTCCGCATATTGCTTTGCATTTTGTAAGGTTAGGAACTCATGACCATGATCTTTCCAATGCCTGAATGCATTCTGAACGGATGTTCTATTTTTAGTAGAGGTCCAGATCGGAATTTTTCTATTTATCACTAGTTCAGACAAACCAGGGGTACTGACCTTATGAATAGACCTAGGAATCGGTGTAGCTTTGACAGAAGCTGCAGAGCGCGAGATGAAGGAAGTGCTTTTAACTACACGATGCGTTGCCACGGACTGAACGGAACGTGTGGCGACCCCGCCCGCTACTGCGAAGCCTGTTGCTTGGATAGCAAAGTTTGCAATTTCCGGACGATGTTGATCAACCCATGTATGATTGTGTATCGCTCCGAGGGAAATAATGTCTTTGTCTTCCCTTTCAAACAGGGTTTGCGCTTGGTTGTCAGAGAGCCTCACAAGCCCATGAGCGATAGGTGTCGTTAGCTTAGTCCAAGTCTCCTCTACTTTCTCTTGGTAATCGGGTTCGTATTGGCCAAAATCAATCAGTCCATACTCATCGAGGTGCGTTAAGGGATTGTTATGGACAAACGCATACAGGTTCATGCCGTCGATAAATCCGGCTGGATCGCAAGAGAGCCAGCGACCGAGGTCGGGTTGATAGTAACGGCGGCCATAAAAAACAAGGCCCGTTGGATCGGTGCGCTTAGAAGAAAAACCCCAAGGATTTTTGGCGGGACCGTCAACCCACTTTTCTCCAAATGCAGTGTAATGATAGCGAGTGGGCTCACTGCCATCCGCAGGGAGTAGGAGGGCAATATTGCCCGAAAGATCGTGGATAGGGGCATAGAGTTGTCCCTGCAATTCAAGGGCGACTGCCGCGCCTATTTCTGCATGGGGAGTTTCTCCTAAAATGCGGAGTTCTATCGGATTGAATTGCTCATCAAAGGAACCAATTTCCAGTTGGCCGTCATAGAGAAAGTTTCTTTTTTCCCCATCGCTTAATGTGGCAGAGATCCGACGGTGCAGAGCATCGTATTGAAATGTTTGTGTGCCAATGGGCGTTTGGATCCGAATCAATCGATCGAGAGCGTCGAAGGAGTAGCCCGTATCGCCTTGTGTGAGGGGGTTCCCATTTTTGTCATAATTTATATGGGAGATGATTTGATGGAGGGCATTGAATTCATAGGTTTCGTCTCCTCTCTTTAAGCGACAATGGAGAGCATTATGCTCGTAATCTCGGAGGAATGGCCCTTGTTCAGCAGAGATCTGATAGAGGTCATCATAAGTAAATGAGAACTCTTTCCCGGCTCTTTGCATCTGCCGGATGTTGCCAAGGGGATCTTTGGCAAGGACCTGCTGAGAAAATTGGGGTGCGTCGATAGCGATTGGCTTTGAAGTGGCGTCGTAATTGAAGAAAACCTGCCCCAGGTTGTTTAAAAGGGCAGCTTGAAGGAGATTGCCGGATAGGTCGCGCTGGGTGTATCTATGAACGTATTGAGAGACTCCCCCGCTGGTTTTACGAATGACCTCAGTTAGGTCATTGCCTCGATACCCATATTCGATCAAGCAATCTGCCGCTGGGAGAGCGCAAGTTTCTCTCTGTCCGTTTTGATTGTAAGTGTTTTCAATATAAAGGCCGTTTCCCAAGGTTTCCGAAAGGAGCCTTCCTCGATGGTCCACTTTCCGACTATTTCCATCACTCCAAATGAGATCTCCCAACTTATTGTAACGCATGGAGTGGTGTACGGTTCCATCAGAAGAGGTGAGTTGTTCAAGATGCCCCAGTCCATTGTAATCATAAGAGAGGACCGAGCCATTGGGTTTTGTTTTCGTTTTTATTTCCCCACGCGGAGTATAAGCGTACGTGGTCACCTTGGCTGCTGCTGTGGCTTCTGCCTCTATAAGCCTATTAGGACGTCCCATTTCATCATACGTCCATTTCGTACGGGTCTGCCTTGTGGAACCGTCGGGATTGGGAATCAGATGGGTCTGCAGAGTGAGATGGCCTCGAGGGTTATATGTTTTTTTATCCACAAAAAGCAGGCGACCCTTTTTCGACTTTTCAAGACTGGACAAATGTCCATGGGGGTCGAAGATTTCAGAGGTTTGGAGCCCCATAGAATCTGTGTGAGTTTTTTTGACCACTCTGAGATTTTTTTCGATGGGAAACTGGTCATTGTAGGAATTTGTTTCTAGGTGGCCAAGGGGGTCTGTATGAGAGATTAGGCGACCCAGAGAATCGTAATCGAATCTTTCGGAGACTTCTTCCGCATTAGCTCCCACCCAATTGAATTGTGCGATGATATGATCGGCGGTGTCGTAGTGGAAAACTGTTTTTCGCAACCAATGCCCACTAGAAATCTCTTCTTCTCGTGTCTCCGAAGCTCGGTTGAGAAGATCATAGTCAACAACCGTTCGGACAGTTCCCTTTTTGGTAATATGGTTTCTGCCAAGCTCATCGTATTCAAAAAAGAGAGTCTCTTCACTACATTCTTCGAAAATTTTGCGACCCGCGCCGTCATAACGGTAATTCGTCCGATGTCCTTCCGCATCGGTTTTGGCGATGAGTTTTTGCCCTTTATAATCAAAAAGTTCTTCGGCGAGGACTTTGCCGCCTTGAGAGATGGTTTTGCGAGTTACCTGGCCCAGCGGATCCCGTTCGTAGGAGGTCACAACGCCTATGGGATCCGTATGGGATTTCAGGGCGCCATTTCGAAAATATTCATACACTTCTCTAGATTGATCGGGATAAAGGATCTCTACTGGAGAGGCGTATGCATTGTACGTGATCTGGGTTACAAAATTTTCCGCATCGATGTGTTGAATCGCATTGCCCGCAGCGTCGTACTGGGCACGTAAAACAGGATACTCTAAGTTACCCCCTTCACCTCGAAGGGGTGCTAAATGGGTTTCTATCCTTTGGCCAAAAGAGTTTGGGGTATAGGTGGTTGCAGCCCCTTGAGGATCGGTCTCAGAGATGAGGAAATTAAGTGTATTGTACTCATATCGAAATACTTGAACGAGCCCGTCAAAGCCCTTACATGTTTTTTCTGCCAGTCGATCGGCTGTGTTGTGAGGGGAAAAAACTTCGACACGGCCTGTGAAATCACGGGTGTAAACTTGATTGCCTGATCCATCAAATTTTGCAGAGGCCTCCCAACCCAGAGGATTGGTTTCGGTGATGGGGTTGCACTGAGGATCATACCCTGTCTTAAGACTGTATCGGAAGGTGCCTGTGCTGTCATAGATGTCTTTGCGCTCAACAAGGGCTGCTTTACCATACTGAAGGACAGTTCTTTGAAGTAACCTCTCGGAGGAACCATCCCAATATTTATCTTCCACCACGACTGGCATCCCCAAATAGGGCTGATCTTCTTTGAGAGTATAGTCTCGAAGGGTTCGGGTCATCACGTGTTGAGTGTTATCCCGATCAAAGCCGCCGCCATCGTCAACAATTTCTCGAATCAGCAAACCATCTTCATTATAAACCCAAAATTGACGAACCGTTATTTTCCCCTGCATGAACGTCAGCTTTCGAACGGGGAGATTTTTCCCCGGCAAATAGTCATAAGAGATTCGGAGGCCATCCTCAGTTTTAGATTCCAACAAGAGATTGGGGGTTCCGTCGGAGTACCTCCATTCTTTGGAATAGGTCTCTACCCCATTTTCAATCGGGAATCCCGAAGAATCCAGAGAGAAAGAACGCCCTTTCCCGGAGAGGTTGCCATAGGATTTTTCTTGGACGAGATTGGATTTTTGATCGTAGAAAAACCTTTTTGCGTAGATAGGCTGTCTATTTTGATCTAAGAGGGTTTTACAGAGGAGGTTACAAGCATCCGAACTCCCTTTTTTACCCCAGACGAACTGCTCTGCGTTGAGTAAGTTCCCCTGTTTAGAGTAACTCTCTATCCTTTGAATGCGTAAATGAACATCATAGTGATATTCAGTCCGGTTTTTTTCCGCGTCATAGACGCTCGTTTTTTTATTGGGGATATCGTAAAAAAAGGAATGAGCCACCACCATTTGGCCAGCCGAACCTCTGGGAGCCGATACCAGCTTGACCAAACCGCGCCTTGGATCAGGAGTAAAGTCTGTTGAACCGTTGCTTTGGGGGACTTCTTTATCGTCCATGACAACCTTGGTTCCGTCGACCTTTTCCTTGGCCTTGAAATAGTAGGCGACATCCAAATTTCGATTCCCTCCACAGAAAAGAGAACTCACCATCCGTTCGCCCGATTCAAAATACCAAGAATCCTTTAGGTCGCCGTGTTTACAATATTCATAAGATTGGTCGGGACGACGAGCTGCAGAACAAACACCGTTCAAACATCCCGATTGCCGACCGTCCTTTAGATCGAATTTGTATCCCAATCTTTGACCATCACTCCCGTCTAGGAAGAAGTGTTTATTTTTTTTCTTCGGGTCTTCATGGGAAAACCGAGCCTCTGCATATTGCTTTGTTCGGGATGGATTGAAGGATTTAATCGAAGATAATGCAAAGATCGGACCGTCGTATTTTTGATTTGTTTTTAGATAATCGTAAATGAGCCAATTTCCATTGGGGAGATGTTCTGATAAAAGGCGCCAAGCCTCTCCCTCTTGATCGTGATTTTTGCGTCGTTTTTCATAAATCCTCTCAATTCCGTCACCGGAGTAGAGAGTCAGCTGGTGCTGTTTTTCATCGTAGATGACGTAGTTATTTTTGAGGCTTGTTAAGACAGAAGTATTGGAAAATCCCTCCTCTAAATCGCTCGGCTCAAAACGATAGATCGACGAGCCATGTTTTGTTTTTTTAGATACCTGCTTGTAGCGGATGGGACAGCCATTGTTTTCTCGAATGATGCAATATTCATGCTGGTCAGAGAAATCAACGATCGCTTGCGTATGGGGGAGAAAAATCCAATCTTTCCGGCTCGTGCTTAAATAAGCTCGGTGAATAGGGATGGGTTCAGCGCCTTGAATGATGACATCCTCTTCTAGATCAACGAACTCTCCAGTAATCGCATTGACCTTCCCTTCGACAAATACAGAAGGCTCATTATACACAGAAGCTAGAGAAAAATCGGGAGTTGTATCAGCAAAGAGGCAAATAGAGAGAAAAAGAACCCCTTGGAAAAAGCGGTAGGTCATGGAGCACCTCCAAAATAAGAGACCTAGATTATAGAGCCCCCTATTTCGGATCAATAAATTTTGTAGAATGTCTCATTTGAAGGAGCTTTGTCTGGAAATGTTATAGCTCGACTTTGCAACTTTTTAGGTCCGAAGGCCTTGAGATATTTGCTTGCGGGGGAGTTATTTAAACCGGGAAGGGGTTAAAAAGTTGCAAAGTCGAGTTATAGGGCAAGAGATTCGTATTGTGGAGCGAGTCGGTACTTGCGCCCCTTATGGGAAACATCGGCGACCTCTAAAAACCTTTCCCGGACCGTCTCAATCCGAAGCAAGCTCTGCATCATAAGGGGAGTAATTCTAAAATTTATCGGCATGTTATCAGCT